>CAZGRT010000060.1:0-15999 GCA_964528225.1 uncultured Thermodesulfobacteriota bacterium
ACCCGGTGAAGAAGTCGAAGCTCGAGCAGGCCGGCGAGAGGAGCACGGTGTCGCCCGGCCGCGCCGCCCCGGTGGCGGCCCGCACGGCCTCCGCCCAGGACGAGACCCGCTTCGTGGGCGCCGCGCCGGCCAACGAGTCGGCCATCCGGGGGGCGGACGCCCCTACCAGGACCACCAGCCTCGCGCGCTCGCGCAGGCAGGAAGCCAGGGGAGCGTAGTCCCCCCCCTTGTCCACTCCCCCGGCCACCAGGACCACCGGGCCCTCGACGGCTTCGACGGCCTTGACCGCGGCGTCGACGTTGGTCGCCTTCGAGTCGTCGACGAAGCGGATGCCGTGCCACTCGAGAAAGGGCTGGACCCGGTGGGGCAGCCCCTGGAAGCGGCGCGCCTCGCCCCACGCGAGGGCCGGGGCGATGCCGACCCACGCCGCGGCGAGACACGCCGCGAGCGCGTTGCCCCGGTTGAAGCTCCCCGGCAGGGCCAGGTGGCCGACAGGGACCCGCACGCCGTCGGCGCCGGGCAGGAGGAACACGGCGTCGTCGCCCTCGATCCACGCGCCCGTGGCCTGGGGCCGGCGGATCGAGTACGGCAGCACCGCCGAGCCGGCGCCCCGCCCGACGCGCCACGAGACGGGGTCGTCGGCGTTGATCACCGCGGCGTCCCCCGCGCCTTGGTTCTCGAAGATGCGGGCCTTGACCCTCGCGTACTCCTCGAGGTCCCGGTGGCGGTCGAAGTGGTCGTCGGTGACGTTGAGCAGGATCGCCACCCGCGGGCGGAAGGTCCGGACGGTCTCCAACTGGAAGCTCGAGATCTCCGCCACGATCAGGTCCCACTCGCCCCCCACGGCCTCCACCAGGGGCGTCCCGACGTTGCCCCCCACGAAGGTCCGGCGCCCCGCTGTCGCGGCGATCTGGCCCAGGAGGTTCGTGACCGTGGTCTTCCCGTTGGTGCCCGTCACCGCGAGCACGGGGGCGTCCAGGAACCGGGACGCCAGCTCCACCTCTCCGACGACCTCCACCCCGGCCGCGAGCAGCGAGGACACCCTCTCGCACCCGACGGGCACGCCCGGGCTCACGACCGCCAGGTCGAAGTCCCGGGGTTCGACGCGCGCGCCGGCCACCGCCAGGGCCGCGCCCTGTGCGGCCAGTTCGCCCACGCCCGGCGCGAGTCGCTCGGCCGGCGCATCGTCCTGGAGCGTGACCCGGGCCCCCCGGGCGAGGAGGAAGCGCGCCGCGGCGCGGCCGCTGATCCCGGCGCCGAGGACGATCGCGCGACAGTCTCGCAGGTCGTCCGTGCTCATCGCAGCTTCAACGTCGTCAGGCCCATGAGGGCGAGGATGATCGACACGATCCAGAACCGCACGATGATCTTGGGCTCCGCCCAGCCCTTGAGCTCGAAGTGGTGGTGGATCGGCGCCATGCGGAAGATGCGCTTGCGGCGGGTCTTGTACGACGCCACCTGGAGCATGACGCTCAGGGTCTCGAGGACGAAGACGCCCCCCACCAGGGCCAGCACGACCTCGAACTTGCTGACCACCGCCACCATGCCCAGCGCGCCTCCCAGCGAGAGGCTCCCGACGTCGCCCATGAAGACCTGGGCGGGGTAGGCGTTGTACCAGAGGAACCCCAGGGCGGCCCCGGCCATGGCCGCGCAGAAGACGCTCAGTTCCCCCGCGCCCTGCACGAAGGGGATCTGCAGGTAGTCGGCGATGCGGGCGTGGCCCGCCGCGTAGGAGAAGATCAGGTAGGTGATGCTGGCCGTGATCACCGGACCGATGGCGAGGCCGTCGAGGCCGTCGGTGAGGTTGACGGCGTTCCCGGTTCCGACCACGACGAAGACGGCGAAGGGGAGGTAGAACCAGCCGAGGTCGGGTCGCAGGTCTTTGAAGAAGGGCACGGCGAGCCGCGTGTCGAAACCCGGCTGGAACCACAGCACGGTGCATCCGGCCGTGGCCACGGCCACGAGGGACCAGAACTTCACCCGGGCGGAAACGCCCCGGGCGTTCCTGCGGCTCACCTTGAGATAGTCGTCGGCGAATCCGACCAGCCCGAATCCCAGGGTGACCGCGAGCACGACCCACACCGTGACGGAGGCCGGTTCGGACCAGGCCAGGGTCGCGAGTCCCAGCGCGATGAGGATCAGGATGCCCCCCATGGTGGGGGTTCCCTGCTTGGCCTGGTGTGTCGCGGGGCCGTCGTCCCGCACCGACTGGCCCACCCGGAGCCGGGCGAGGGCGCGGATCACGGGGGGGCCGAGCACCAGCGCGAGGAGCAGCGCCGTCAGCATGCCGAGAACGGAGCGAAACGTGATGTAGCGGAAGACGTTGAGCGCCCCGAAGGTCTCGTGGAGGCTGTAGAGGAGTCGGTAGATCAATGCTCCCTCATCGCCGGGCTCAGCGCGCCTCGAGGCTCTCGGCGACGGCCTCGAGGCCCATCGCGCGGCTTCCCTTCACCAGGATCCAGTCGCCGGGGCGGATCCGCCGGGCGGCCGCCGCGGCCAAGGCCTCCCGGTCGTCGTAGACCCAGACGCGCTCCGCGGGCATTCCCGCCGCGGTGGCGCCCTCCCGCACCCACGTGGTGGCGCGGCCGAGCAGGTGCAGTTCCTCCACGCCCAGCTTTGCCGCCGCCCGTCCGATGCGCAGGTGCCCCTCCCGGGCGAGGGCGCCGAGTTCCCGCATCTCGCCGAGCACGGCGATCTTGCGGCCCGCCCCCGCCAGTTCCCCCAGGGTCTCCAGCGCCGCCTCCATGGCCCGGGGATTGGCGTTGTAGCAGTCGACCAGGAGGTGGGCCCCGGCGGAGGTCTCTCGAATCTCGCCCCGCAGGGAGGGGGGGCGCAGCGATCCCAGGGCTTCGGAGGCGCGGGGGCACTCGGCACCGAGGGCACGCACGGCGGCCAGAGCCGCCAGGGCGTTGGTCGCGTTGTGGCGTCCGGGAAGCCGGAGTTCCACGGACAGCGTTCCGGCCCGGAACCGGGATCCCCCGCCGGGGAGGGACTCCCACCCGGACCCCGCCACGTCGGCCGTAGGGTCCCACCCGAACGTGACCGTCCGGACGCCGGGAGGCGGCCGGAGCAGCGGGTCGCCCGCCGGAAGCACCACGGTCCCTCCCGGCCTCAATCCCTCGACGATCGCCATCTTCTCGCGGGCGACCGTCTCCAGGCAGCCGAGCCCCTCCGTGTGACACTCGGCCACGGTGGTGACGACCGCCACGTCGGGTTCGCAGATCCTCGTCAGGCGAGCCATCTCCCCCGGCTCGCTGATCCCGAGCTCCAGCACTGCCGCCTGCTCGTCTCCGTGGGCGCCGAGCAGGGTGAGGGGAAGGCCGACCAGATTGTTCCAGTTGCCCGGCGACTGGAGTGTGCGCAGGCCGCCCGCACGCAGCAGGGAGGCCGTCATTTCCTTGGTCGTGGTCTTCCCGACGCTCCCGGTGACGGCCACCACCCGGAGGCGGAGGCGGTTTCGGACCCAGCGGGCAAGCCGCCCGAGCGCCTCCAGCGTGTCGTCGACTCGGACCACCGCCAGCCCCGCGGGGGCGTCGCCGTGGTCGATGACCGCTCCGCGCGCGCCACGGGCGACGGCATCGTCCAGGAAGTCGTGGGCGTCGTGCCGGGGACCCCGCAGGGCGACGAAGAGGCTGCCGGGGGCGGGACGGCGGCTGTCGGTGGAGATGCCATCGAAGGACAGGTCTCCCTGCCCCGCGGCCGAGCCTCCGGTCGCCTCGACGAGCTGTTCGAGGGTGAGCCTCATGCGGCTGCCCTCTCGGCCAGGGCGGCCCTCGCCTCGATGCGGTCGTCGAAGGGGGTGACGGCGCCTCCGATGGTCTGCGTGGTCTCGTGGCCCTTGCCGGCGATCAATACCGTGTCCCCGGGTTGGGCGGCGGCCACGGCCGCGCGGATGGCCCTGGCCCGGTCCGCCACCACCGCGTACCTGCGGGCGCCGGCCCGCAGCTCCGCCACCGAGTCCGTCCGGAGCCAGCCCTCGGGCATCCCGGCCTCGATCTCGGCGAGGATCGCCTCCGTCGGCTCCGAGCGCGAGTTGTCCGCGGTGAGGACGACGCCGTCCGCCCACTGCGCGGCTGCCCGGGCCATGCGGGGGCGCTTGCCCCGATCCCGGTCGCCGCCGCAGCCGAACACGCACACCACCTTGCCCGGGGAGAAGCCGCGGATGCACCGGAGCACCCCGTCGAGGGCGTCGGGCGTGTGGGCGTAGTCGACGAAGACGAAGACACCGGAGGCGTCGGGGACCGCTTCGAGCCGGCCCGGTACCTGGGGACAGCGCGCCAGCGCAGCCACGGCCGGGCCGAGGGGGAGTCCGAGTGCCACCACGACGGCCAGCGCACACGCGGCGTTCGAAGCGTTGTAGTCGCCGGCCAAGGGGAGTTCGAGAGGGAAGCGGCGGCCCGCGTGCTCCACCTGTCCGTGACAGCCTCGGGCCGAGAGCGACTCGACGTGGACGCGCAGGTCGCCCCGCTCCAACCCGTAGCTGACCGCCCGCGGTCCGATCTCGGCCAGGAGTCGTCTTCCGTAGGCGTCGTCCGCGTTGACGACGGCCGGCGAGGTCGGGGCGTATCGCCGGAAGAGCAGGCGCTTGCCCTCGAAGTACGATTCCATGTCGCCGTGGTAGTCGAGGTGATCCTGGGTGAGGTTGGTGAACGCCGCGCAGGCGAAGAAGCAGCCCTCCACCCGCTGGCGGACCAGGGCGTGGGAACTCACCTCCATGACCACCGCGGCGGCCTGCTCCGCCGCCATGCGGGCCAGGGCGGCCTGCAGGGACGGGGCGTCCGGCGTCGTCAAGGGCGCGGGTTCCTCCCCGGATGGGAACGAGTAGGAGACCGTGCCCAGGCGGCCGCACACCATGCCCGCCGCCGACAGGAGGTGCTGGACCAGATACGCGGTGGTGGTCTTGCCGTTCGTCCCCGTGATGCCCACCAGCCGCAGCCGCCGCGAGGGATTCCCCCAGAAGGCGCTGGAGACCCGTCCGAGCGCCCGTTCGCTGTCCGGGACGCGGACCCGAACCATCCCTCCCCCGGCTTCCGGACGCTCGACCAGACAGGCCACGGCGCCGTCCTGCGCCGCACGCCCCAGGTGGGCGTGGCCGTCGGCGCGGGCTCCCCGGATGGCGGCGAAGAGGTAGCCCGTGCGGACGGCCCGCGAATCGCAGACCACCCCGGTGATCTCGGGATCCCCGCGATCCAGTGGTTCGGCCGCGATGCCCTCCAGCAGTTTCGAGAGCCGCACGCTCCTCATCCTCGGTCTCTCGCTCCGGCGCCTAGAGAAGGGGCCGGAACTCGACCCGGCAAGACTGGTTCGCCCGCATGGCCGTCCCCGGAGCGGGATCCTGGCCCGAAGCCAGCCCGGTGCCCGCCAGGGTGAGCCGCAACCCCACGCCCACGGCCTCGATCCGCCGCAGCACCTCCCGCATCGTGAGCCCCCGCAGGTCCGGCATGTGGCCCCCGGCGACCTCTTCCTGCGCCCGCTGCGGCCTCGCGGGGCCCACGGCTGCCGCCCCGGCCACCGCTTCGGCCTCCGGGGGCACCTGCAGGTAGGTCAGGATGCGGGCCGCCATCCCGCGAAACGCGGGGGCTGCGATCATGCCCCCGTACCGGGAGCCGCGGCTCGGCTCGTCCAGTGCCACCAGGATCGAGACTCGCGGGGCCCGTGAGGGGACGAAGCCGGCGAAGCTCGCGACCACCTTGTCCCGAAGGTAGCCGCGACCGTCGGGGTCGGGCTTCCAGGAGGTCCCGGTCTTCCCGGCGACCGTGTAGCCCGGGATGGCTGCCTTCGCGGCCGTGCCCTCGTCCTCGGCGACGACGCGCTCCATGAGGCGCACCAGCGTTGCGGCGGTCTCCCGCCCGAGGGCGGTGTCGGCGGGTTCGGGGTCGAACCGCTCCACCTCCCGCCCGGTCTCGTCCACGACGGCCCGCACCAGCCGGGGCTTCATGCGGATCCCGCCGTTGGCGATGGCGGAGATCGCGGACGCCACCTGGAGCGCCGTGGTGGAGACCCCCTGACCGTAGGCGATCGTCTTTGGCGACATCTTCGACCAGGAACGCACCGGCGGCAGGATCCCGCCGGACTCTCCCGGCAGTTCGACCCCTGTGGGGGTGCCGAGCCCGAAGCGCGACAGCCCCGCGTAGAACGCGTCCGGGGTGAGGCGCTCGGAGAGCTTGGCCACCCCGATGTTGCTCGACACCTTGAGGATGTCCGCCACGCTCAGCCATCCGTGGGGAAGGTGGTCGTGGATGGTGTGGCCGTGGACCCGCCACTCCCCGTTCTCGCAGAACACGATGTCCCCCGGCCGGGCGAGCCGCCGGTCCAGGAGCAGCCCGACGAAGAGGGCCTTGAGCGTGCTCCCGGGCTAGTAGACGTCGACGACCGCCTTCAGCTTGCGGTCCTCGGCCCTGCTCTCCCCGATGGTGTTCGGGTTGAACGGCGGCGCCTGCGCCAGCGCGAGGATTTCCCCGGTGGCCGGGTCCATCACCAGCGCGAGACCGCCCCGGGAGCCGCTCTCCTCCACCGCGCGGCCGAGTTCCTCCTCGGCGATGTGCTGCACGGCCTCGTCGAGGGTGAGGTGCAGGCTGTTTCCCTGACCCTTGGCGATGTCGGGGGTGCGGGGAAGCATGAGGCAACCCCGGGCGTCCCGCTCCGCCTCGACCACGACCGACTCCCCGCGAAGCACCGAGTCGAACCGGTACTCGAGGCCGCCCAGGCCCCGCCCGTCCAGTCCGACGAAACCGAGCAGCTGGCCGCCGAGCGTCTTCTTCGGGTACGTGCGGTGGGGCTCGGACACCAGGCCCACCCCCGCGATCGCCAGCGCCCGGACGGCCTCCTCCTCCCGCGGCGTCACCTTGCGCTTGATCCAGGCGAACCGGGAGCCCCCTCTGCGCAGCGTCTCCTTCACCTCGCGCAGGTCGAGACCGAGCGCGCCGCACAGGCGCTTGAGGGAAGCCGTGTCGCCCAGGAGGGAGGAGGGGTCCGCGAACACGCTCGCGGCGGTGATGCTCTTCGCCAGCTCCCGGCCCTTCCGGTCGTAGATCGTCCCGCGCGCCGGTAGCAGTTCGAGTCGGCGGACCCTTTGTTCCTCGGCCCGTGCCTGAAGGTCGGCGGCCGCGGACCACTGCAGGTGGACGGCTCGCAGACCGGCGGCGACGAAGAGGGAGAGCACGGCGGTCGAGAGCACCCGCAGGCGCACCCGGATGGCGCGCTCTTCCCGTGATCGTCTCGCCGAGGCCTTATTCATCGAGAATGCGGTAACTCCCCCGGTCGGGATAGACGAAGCCCATCTTCCGCGCGAGCTCCTCGATCCGCTTGGGGGACGAGAGGGCGGAAGCCTGGACCTCGAGTCGGGCCACGTCACCCGCCAGCGCCTCCCTCTGGCGGTACGTCTCACTGAGGCCGTAGCGCAGCTTCGTGATCTCGAGGCGGACCGTGGTGAGGAGCAGGGCCGAAGCCAGGCACAGGAGGAAGATGGCGGCCCGGCGGCCCCACGGCCGGAACTCGGGCACCGACGGCGACAGGGCGGGCAGTGCGAGGGCTCGAACGGACTTCATCACGCTCATGGGAGTCCTCCTCGATCGGATTCGCCCGAAGGGGAATCAACCAGCAATTCCGCCGCCCGGAGCCGTGCGCTTCGCGCCCGGGGGTTGCCCGTGACCTCGGATCGGGCGGGCTTGACCACCTTCCGGGTCAGGGCGCGCAGCCTTCCGGGAGCCCCGCAGTTGCAGCGGTGCCCGTCCCCCGGGCACCGGACCCCGTGCTTCACGAACGCCTGCTTCACCCGGCGATCTTCGAGGGAGTGGTACGCGATCACGACGGCACGTCCCCCGGTTGCCAGGATCTCGGGCAGGTCGAGCAGGATTCGGTCGAGGGAGTCCAACTCGCCGTTGACCGCGATCCTAAGCGCCTGGAAAACACGCGTCCCCGGGTGCTTCCCTGCGCGACGGCCCAGCGCCCTCTCCACCACCCTGGCCAGATCCGCCGTGGTGCGCAGCGGCTTGCGCCTCCTGGCCTCTGCGACGAAACGGGCCACCCGGTCGGCTCGGGGCTCCTCCCCGAACTCGAGAAACAGCCGGGCGAGTTCCTTCTCGTCGAGCCCGTTCACCAGATCCTCCGCCGTGACGGTCCCCGCCGGGTCCATCCGCATGTCCAAGGGGCCTTCGCGCAGGAAGCTGAACCCCCGTGCTCCCGCATCCAACTGGTGGGAGGAGACGCCCAGGTCCAGCAGGACCCCCTGCACCCTGTCGACGCCCTCGGCGGCGAGGATCTCCCGGAGGGAAGCGTAGTCTCCCTGCCGCAGCCTCACCCTGCCGGAAAACGCCCCCTCGAGCGCCGCACAGGCTCGAAGCGCCTCGGGGTCCCGGTCCACGCCGATCAGCATCCCCCGCGAACCGAGTGCCCGGGCAACGGCCGCCGCGTGTCCCCCGCCGCCCAGCGTCCCGTCCACGTAGATCCCGTCACGATCGGTCAGGAGGAACTCGAGGGTTTCCTCCAGCAGGACCGGGTCGTGGTAGCGCCCGCTCAAGCCGCCTGGCCCGAGGCCGCTTCCCGGAAGGTTCGGTACTCGGGAAACTCGCTCTCCAGGGCCCCGGCCACTCGAAGGATCTGCCGCACGTAGGGGGTCGGCCCCACGAAACCGAGCCGCCCCTCCGTCCGCGCCGTCTCCACGACCAGGGCGGCCGCTCGGTAATGCAGGTGATAGGTGGGCCTGAGGTCGAGGAGCACCTCGGCCGCGCCCAGGCGGAAGGCCTCCTCGAGTTCCCTCGCCAGGTCGTCGCACTGCTCTCGCCCCACTTCGCCGACCAGGCGCACGACGGGAAGGCCCTGCCGGCGCGCCCGCACGATCGCCATTACAGCCCCAGCGCTCCCATCGCCTCGGCGATGGCGTCGAAGTTCTCCAGGGTCGCCTGCATCATGGCGGCGTGGCGGTCCTTGGCCCAGATCTCGATGTACTTGCCCATGCCCCCGATCACGACGTCTCGTTCGATCCCCGCGAAGGTGCGCAGCGTGGGGGGGATCAGGATGCGGCCCGCCTTGTCCAGGGGGCATTCCTGGGCCGGGGAGTAGATGGAGCGCTTGAACGCCTGCACCCGCGCGTCGTAGGTGGGCAGTTCGGACATCTTCGCTTCGAGCCGCCGCCACTCGTCCCAGGGGTACGCGGCCAGGCAATCCTTGTGGTGGGTGAGGATCAGGGGCGGGGAGAAGGTATTCTCCAGGGCGTCACGAAGCTTGGCCGGGATGCTGAGCCGGCCCTTCTCGTCGACGGTATGCTCGAAGCACCCTCGGAACATCCCTGCTCCTTGGCCCGACACCCCACTTCAACCCACTCTATCCCACAATTGCGCGGAATATATCGGCCGGGTTCCGGCGTGTCAAGGGATAAGCCCTGAAAGAATGGGAACGCGATGGGTGGGGCCGCGTGGGAGGAATCGCTCCTCCCGCCGGCCTGCGGGATGGTCGAGGTGGGGGATGGGCGCGCCGCCCCGAACGGCCGTCGGAGGCCGCGAGGCAGGGGAAGGCTGGCTCGGGTGCCGGGTGTCAGGCCTTGCGTTCCCGGGGGCGGTGCTCCGCGGGCGCGGGGAGGGGGGTCACCCGGACCAGGAGCACGCGGTGGCGCCCGGTGCGCTCCACCGTGAAGCGCGAGGACCCGTGGCGGAAGCTCTCGCCCACCTCGGGGATGTGCCCCAGGTGGGTGGTCACGAAGCCGCCCAGGGTCACGTCGTGCTCCGAGGGCAGGCGGAGCTTGAGCCGCTGGTTCACGTCGCGGATGGAGACGCCCCCGTGGACGAGGGCCTCGCCGCCGGGGAGGAAGCGGAGCGACTCCCCCTCCACGTCGTGTTCGTCGCGGATCTCCCCCACGATCTCCTCGAGCACGTCCTCCAGGGTGACGATTCCCTCGACGCCGCCGTATTCGTCCACGACGACGGCCATGTGGGTGCGCTTGCTCTGGAATTCGTAGAGCAGGCTCTCCAGGTCCTTGGAGTCCGGAACGAAGAAGGGTTCTCGGGCGATGGAGGCGATGCTGCCGCCGTTTCCTCGACCCAGGAGGGCCAGCGCGTCACGGGCGTGGGCGATACCCACCAGATCGTCCAGGTTCTCCCGGTAGACGGGGAGGCGCGTGTAACCCGTGGTGACGAAGGCCTCGACCGCTTCCCTCAGCGGGGTGGCCACGTCCAGGGCGCGCACCCGGGTTCGGGGCACCATGACCTCGGGCACCTTCCGGCGCCCGATCTGGAAGATGCCGTGGAGCATCCTTCTCTTGCTCTCCGCCACGGCGACGGCATCGGCCCCCTCGGCGAGCAGCGCCCGGACCTCCTCCTCGGAGAGGCTGGGGCGGGCAGTGGCTTCCGGTCGGGCGCCGAACAGCCTCAGCAGGCCGTTGGAGAGCAAGGTCACGGTCCCCACCGCCGGGTACAGGAGCCGGCTCAGCACGGCGAAGACCGGCGTCACCGCCAGGGCCACCGGCTCGCTGCGTTGGCTGGCGAAGGTCTTGGGAGCGATCTCCCCGAAGACGAGGAGGAGCAGGGTCATGGTCCCCGTCGCGATGGCGATCCCGTTCTCCCCGAACCAGGACAGGGCGAGGGCCGTGGCGATGGCCGACGCGGCGATGTTGACGAGGTTGTTCCCCACCAGGATCGTCCCCAGGAGGAGGTCTCGCCTCTCCAGGAGCCGCTGATGGATCTTGGCCCGGCGGTCGCCCTTGCGGGCCAGGTAGCGCATCTTCATCCAGTCGGCTCCGAGCAGCGCGGTCTCCGACCCGGAGAAGAACGCCGAGAGCACGAGGAGGAACCCGAGCAGCGCGAGCAGCCCGGGAAGGTGCGCGTGGGTTTCGAGGTCGATCATGGTTGCTGTCCTCGCAAGGGGTTTTTCAATGCGCCGAGGGCTCCGGCCCGCTCCGTCCCGCCGCTGCCGTCGGGTGGACCCCTTCGCGGTGGGCGGCGGACTCCTTCCCGACCGCGGGAATCCCTTCGGTCCCTCTCCGGAACTGGAGTTCGTAAAGGGTGCGGTACAGGCCTTCGCGGCGAAGGAGGTCCTCGTGCCGGCCCTGCTCGGCGATGCGGCCCTTCGTGAGGACCACGACGCGGTCGGCCCGCCGCACCGTGGCCAGTCGGTGGGCGACCACGACGCTCGTCCTGCCGCGGAAGAGCACCTGGAGCGCCTCCTCGATCTGGGCTTCGGTGGACTGGTCCACCTCGGAGGTCGCCTCGTCGAGCACGAGGATGCGCGGATCGCCTGCCAGGGCCCGGGCAAAGGATACCAGCTGCCGCTGCCCCGCGCTCAGGAGCGTCCCGCCCTCGAGGATCGGGGTGTCGTACCCCCGGGGCAGGCGGGAAACCATCTCGTGGAGGCCCACGGCTTCGGCGGCGGCGACGGCCGCGCGCCGGTCGATGCCGGTGCGACCGAGGCGGATGTTGTCGAGGACGGTGCCGTGGAACAGAAAGACATCCTGGGGGACCACGGCGAGTTGACTGCGGAAGGTCTGGGGATCGAGTTCCGCGACGTCGAGCCCGTCGAGCAGCACCGAGCCCCCCGTCGGGCGGTACAGTCCCAGGAGGAGATGGACCAGCGTCGATTTCCCGGCTCCCGTGGGGCCCACCAGGGCCACCACCTCGCCCGGGGCCAGTGCCAGGGATACCCCCCGGATCACGGGGGGGCCCCCGTCGTAGGCGAAGGCGACGTCTCGAAACTCGATGCGTCCCTGGAGGGTCGCCGCAGGGCGCGTCCCGGGCGCTTCCTCCGGGAGGTCGAGGAACTCGGCGATCCTCTCCGCTGCGGCGGCGGAGGCCTGGAGCACGTTGTACTTCTCGCTCAGGTCCCGCACCGGACGGAAGAACTTCTGCAGGTACTCGATGAACGCCACCAGGACCCCCAGGGTGAGTCCACCGGCGAGCACACCGCGGCCTCCCTGCCAGATCAGGAGTCCCAGGGTCAGGGAGGAAACCAGTTCCACCAGGGGGAAGAACAGGGCGTAGAGCGAGACCGACCGGAGGAAGGAGTCCCGATGGTCGGCGTTGGCCTTCCCGAACTCCTGGTCCGCCCAGGGTTCCGCGCCGTAGGCCCGGAGGACCTCGAAGCCCCGGAGGAACTCCTGGATCCTCCCGGTCAGCCGGGCGGTCTTTTCCCGCGTCTCGCGGTACACGGCGCGCATCTTCCGGCGGAAGAGCTCGGAGATCACCACGAGCACGGGGAGCGCGGCGAAGGTGATGAGCGCGAGGCGCCCGTCCAGGCGGACCAGGACGATCAGGATCCCCGCGAGCAGCAGGACGTCGCCGAGCAGGGCCGCCACGCCGGAACTGAAGAGGTCGGAGAGCACGGACACGTCGGACGTGATCCTCGACAGGATGCGGCCACCGGGCGTCGTGTCCAGATACGCGGTGCGAAGCCTCTGCGTCTTTGCGAACAGGGCCGCGCGCAGCGAGGCGAGCACGTCCTCGCCCTTGACCCTGACGAGGATCGCCTGCCCGGCGTCGAGCCCCGCCTCCAGCAGCTGGGCCGCGAGATACAGGGCTGCCAGGAGCGCCAGGCCGGCGAAGTCTCCCGTGGCCATGGGGCCGTCGATGGCGACCTTGAGCAGGTAGGGGCCCAGGAGCTTGACGCCCGAACTTGCGGCCATGACACCGATGCCCGCGGTGAAAACCGGGGCGTGGGGCCGGACGAAGGGCCAGAGGCGGACCACCGGCCGCCACGAGAGATCCTGTCCCTCGGCGTCGTGCGTCCACCCCCGGTGGCTCACCGGGTCGCCTCCATCAGCTCCTGCCGGAGCCGTTCCTCCCGGTACAGGCGGAGGTAGGCGGGTACCTCCCGAAGCAGCTCGGCGTGGGTTCCCTCCGCCGCGATGCGGCCGTCTTCCAGGAAGCACACGCTGTCGGCCGACTCCACTTCGCTTCCCCGGTGGGAGACCACCAGGAGGGTGAGGCCGGGGATCGCGGCCCGGACGCCTTCCAGCACTCGCCGGGCCGTCGCGGCGTCGAGGCTCGAGAGCGCGGAGTCCATCAGCAGACACTTCGGTCGCCCGTACAGAGCCCTGGCGATGGCCAGACGCTGGCGCTGCCCGCCGGACAGGGTCACTCCTCCCTCCCCCACGACCGAGCCGACCCCGTCGGTCATGCTGGCCACGTCTTCGGCGAGCCCCGCGACTTCCAGGGACCACCGGAGAAGGTTCTGGTCGGGCGCCCGCCCCAGGAGGACGTTGTTCTCCACCGTGTCGGCGAAGAAGAAATCCTCCTGGGGAACCAGGGCGAGGAAGTCGCGGAGCTCCCGGTCGCGCACTCGGTCGAGGGGCACGCCGTGGACGAGGATCCGCCCCTCGAGCGGCTCCCTCAGCCGTGCCAGCAGGGAAATGAGGGTGGACTTCCCCGACCCCGTGGCCCCCACCAGTCCGCGGAACGTTCCGCCCGGGACGGCCAGGTCGACCCCGGTCAAGATCCCCTCGGCGCCGCCCCCGTAGGCGAAGCGAAGCCCCTCCGCCTCCAGGGCGGTTCCCCGGGGAGGCGGAACCGGGAGATCGCCGTCCGGGGCCGGCGGGGCCTCGAGAACCTCTCCCAGGCGCTCCAGTGCCGCTGCGCCCCGCTGCGCCAGGCTCATGGTCCACCCGAGGGCGACCATCGGCCAGGTGAGCATCCCGAGGTACGCGTTGAAGGCGACGAAGTCTCCCAGCGTGAGTTCCCCGGTGGAGACCCAGAAGCCCCCGAGGCCCAGAACCGCCACGTGGCCGAGCCCGGCCACCGCTCCCACCAGCGGAAACAGCAACGCCCAGGCCCGGATCACGCGGGCCTGGGCCTCGCGCACTTCCCCGTTGGCCGCGCAGAAGCGTTCCTCCTGCCACCCCTCCCGGTGGAAGACGCGGGCCACGCGGGCGCCCGCCAGGGACTCCTGGACGAGGGCCGACAGGTCGCCCGCCTTCCGATTCGCCTCCAGGTAGCGTCGGTGCAGGCGGGGGGAGTACCGGCGCACCAGGACCGACACCACCGGGAACGGTGCCAAAGCCGTGAGGGTCAGGAGCGGGTGGATCCGCCAGAGGAGAACGGTGGCCGAGAGGAGCAGCACGAGGGTCTGGAGGAAGTTCAGCGCGCCGGCCCCGAGGAAGAGCCGCACGTCCTGCAGATCGTGGGTGGCGCGGCTCACGAAGTCGCCTTTACGCCCGGCTTCGATCCGCTCGGCCGGGAGTCGGATGAGCCGGGTGAAATAGCGCGTCCGGAGGTCGTGCTCGACCCTGCGGGCCGCGCCCATGAACCCGTTGCGCGAGACGAACTTGAAGGCCGCCTGCCCGACGGCGAGGGCGGCGAAGACCGTCACGTAGCGACCCAGCAGGTGAGCGGAGGATGACGTTCGCACCGCGTCGACGGCGTCGCGCAGGACGAGGGGCAGCGCCAGTTGGAACCCGCTGGCCACCACCAGCGCGGCGGAGCCCAGGAGGAAGGTCGCGGAATGGCGCCTGAGATGCGAGGCGAGTAGGGCGAAACGGCGGATGGCGCCCCCGGTTACTTGGCGGCCCCCGACTTGGCGTGGACCGCCTTCGCGCTGAACTTCTCCACGCCGTCCGGGGGGGACGGGAACACGACCGTGAAGGGCACCCGGCCGCCGGGGGGAACCTCCATGTTCGTCATCGCGTCGCCGACCTCGTTCTGGAGGCGGCTCTCGATCGCCTCCTCCGAGAGGGTCGCCACGTCGCTGTCGGAGAGCACGTTGCCGGAGTACACGTCCTTGGTTGCCACGGGATTCCCGTCGGCCCCGTAGAGGGTCGCCTGAACGCGGATGAGGCTCTGGGGATTGGTGGAACGGTTGACCACCTCGCCCCGGATGACGAACGCCCGCCGCCCCCCGGGCAGGTCCGGGTAGTACCCCGTCAGGTCCTCCACGGCGAGTCGCGCCTCCATCTGGCGGCTCTGCCACAGGGCGCGCACCTTCTCGGGGTTGAAGTACTGGAACGCCTCCTCGCGGTGGAAGTAGAGGTTGTACCCGGTGTAGGCGAGCACCACGGCTCCCACCAGGACGACAGCCCAGAAGAGGGGGGATCGGCGCCGGTCCCGCGCCATCACCGGAGAGGCCTTCGCGTCCCTTTCGGGAAGGCGCGGGCCCCTCTGGATGTCGAGTCGAGGCGCCGCTTGGCCGCTCGGGGGTGCCGCCGTCTCCCTGCGGCGGCTGGAGACGACCTCCTCCTCCCGGACGCGTTCCACCGGAGCGTCGGCGACACCCGGCACGGAATCGCCTCGCAGGTCGATGTTCTTGTCCAGGTCCCCGAATTCCCGCAGGTCGAGCCCCCGAGCGGGCGGCACCGAGTTGTCCTGGAGTCCTTCGAGGGGTGCCTCCCCGGGGCCTGCTCCCGCCTCCTCGGCCTCCGACTCCCCCGGTCCTGCTTCGGGCTTGTCCTGGAAGCTGCCGAAGTCGAAGTCCTCGAAGCGGGCTTCCTGGGGAGGGGCCGGCGTTTCCTCGGAGTCGGACCCTCCGGCGCGTCCAAGCCCGTCCCCCGGGCCGGAGGCTCCGGCTCGCCCGAGACTTGGGAACGGCGGTTCGGATTCTTCGGAAGTGGGCCGGGTGCGCACCGCAAACGTATGCCCACACTTGGTTAACCCCTGGCGTGTATGCGGCTATTCGCCGGAACCTGCCCCCAGTCTGATCGATTCTCGACTTTTACCCGTTAATCCAGGTAATATGTCATCCGCTGGAGATGCACCGACGGATCTATGTGCTGTACGCGGACATCTGCCGGCACATTAATTGTTACCGGTGCATAATTTAAGATTGCCTTGATGCCAGCCTCGATTAATTTATCCACCACATCCTGGGCTTTGTGTGAAGGAACAACCAGCATGGCGATTTTGATCCCGGCTGCCTTGATGTCTTCGACAAGGTTTCCAGCATCTTCCACGAAATAATCACCGACCTTGCTGCCAATGATTTTAGGATCGCTGTCGTAGATCTTGGCAACGCGAAAGCCCCGATCAGAAAAACCCTGGTAGCGGGCAATTGCGTGCCCTAAATCGCCTGCGCCAATAACGACGACGT
>CAZGRT010000061.1:0-8261 GCA_964528225.1 uncultured Thermodesulfobacteriota bacterium
GGAGATGGTGATGCCGGGGGACAACGTGCGCATGGACGTGGAGCTGATCACGCCGATCGCGATGGAAGAGGGGCTGCGGTTCGCGATTCGGGAGGGCGGGCGCACGGTGGGTGCCGGCGTCGTCACCGCGATCAACGAGTAAGTAGGGGCACTGGCGAGTAGCGGTACTGGAGTGAATCGATGACCAGCGACAAGATTCGGATCCGCCTCAAGGCGTACGACCACAAGCTCCTGGACCAGTCGGTGTCGGAGATCCTCGACGCCGCGAAGCGGACCGGAGCGAGGGTGTCGGGGCCGATCCCGCTCCCGACGGAGATCAACCGCTACTGCGTGCTTCGGTCTCCCCACATCGACAAGAAGTCGCGGGAGCACTTCGAGATCCGGACTCACAAGCGGTTGCTCGACATCCTTGATCCCACCCAGCAGACGATCGACGCGCTGATGAAGCTCGACCTCTCTGCGGGCGTGGACGTCGAGATCAAGCTCTAGCGTACGGCCGGCGCCGCGAGCGCCGAAGGAAGGTAAGGGAGCTCCGATGGCCAAGGGACTAATCGGAAGAAAGCTGGGGATGACCCAGGTCTTCGTGGGCGGAGAAGAGCTCATTCCGGTGACCGTCGTCCAGGCCGGCCCGTGCACGGTGATCCAGAAGCGGACCCGGGACGTGGACGGTTACGACGCGATCCAGATCGGCTTCGAAGAGGTGAAGCCCCACCGCGCGAACAAGCCGACGCTGGGGCACTTCAAGAAGGCGTCCTCGGCCCCCCTGCGGATTCTCCGGGAGATCCGGGTGGAGAACGTGGAGGAGTACGAGGTGGGCCAGGTGCTCAAGGCCGACCTGTTCAGCCCCGGTGACCGCGTCGACGTGGTCGGGGTGAGCAAGGGCAAGGGGTATCAGGGCGTCATGAAGCGCCACGGGTTCGGCGGCGGGCGTGCGACCCACGGCTCGATGTTCCACCGTCGGCCGGGAGCGATCAGCGCCCACGAGGCTCCCGGGCGGGTCTTCAAGGGGAAGAAGTTCCCGGGCCAGATGGGCAACAAGCGGGTGACCGTCCAGAACCTGCAGGTGGTGGACGTCGATCTCGAGCGCAACATCATATTGATCCGGGGAGCTGTTCCCGGCGCCAAGAACGGCGCGCTGATGGTGCGCAACGCCGTCAAACTCGGCGGCAGATAGGCGTCCGAGGCACAGGGAGACGGGAGCTGACATGGAAGCGCCGATCCTGAACTCTTCGAACCAGCAGGTGGGCACCGCCGCCCTCGACGAAGGCATCTTCGGGGTGCCGGTCAACGAGGCGCTGCTTTGGGAAGTGGTGCGGATGCAGTTGGCCGCCCGGCGGCAGGGGACCCACGACGTCAAAGGTCGTTCGGAAGTCCGTGGGGGCGGTCGGAAGCTTTGGCGGCAGAAGGGCACCGGCCGGGCCCGTGTGGGGTCGCGTCGTTCGCCCCTGTGGCGGGGCGGGGCCACGATCTTCGGTCCGACGCCGCGCAGCTACGCCTACACGATGCCGAAGAAGAAGCGGCAGGCGGCCCTTCGCTCGGCCCTCGCCTCGAAGCTTCGCGACGGAGAGCTTCTCGTCGTGGAGGACCTGGGCCTGAGCGAGATCAAGACCAAGACGCTGGCCTCGTCGTTGAAGAGCCTCGGCGTCTCCAACGCCCTCATCGTGGTCGGGGACCGCGACGAGGTGGTGGAGAAGTCGGCGCGGAACATCCCGAGCGTGAAGGTGCTCCGCGTCGAGGGTCTCAACGTGTACGACGTGCTCAAGTACGACAAGCTCCTGCTGCTCCGGAGCGCGATCGAGAAGCTGGAAGAGAGGTTCTAGCCATGTCCAGGACCGCCTACGACGTGTTGCGGCGACCCCTGATCACGGAGAAGGCCACGTTCCTGCGCGAGCGCGAGAACGCAGTCGCCTTCGAGGTCGACCCGAAGGCGACCAAGGCGGAGATCAAGCAGGCCGTCGAGCAGGTGTTCAAGGTCAAGGTCATCGGGGTGCGCACGGCGATCGCGCGGGGGAAGAAGGCCCGGGTCGGTCGTTCCGTGGGGCGAAAGAGCAACTGGAAGAAGGCCTACGTGACCCTCAAGGAAGGCGACCAGATCGAGTTCTTCGAGGGGGTGTGACGGCTCCCCGCTGAATCAGATACGCGAGGAATTCAGCCATGGCGATCAAGAGATACCGTCCGACCTCCGCGGGCCGCCGGTTCATGACCGTGTCGACCTTCGAAGAGATCACGGAGACGAAGCCGGAGAAGAGGCTTCTGCGGCCCATCAAGAAGACGGGCGGGCGGAACAACCGGGGCCGGATCACCTGCCGGCACATCGGCGGTGGCCACCGGCGGCGCTACCGGGTGATCGACTTCAAGCGGGACAAGCGGGGGATCCCGGCGAAGGTCTCGTCGATCCAGTACGACCCGAACCGTAGTGCGCGGATCGCGTTGCTCACCTACGCCGACGGCGAAAAGCGCTACATCCTCGCGCCCAAGGAGTTGAAGGTGGGCGACCGACTCGAGGCCGGCCAGGGTGCCGAGGTCCGGCCCGGCAACGCGCTGCCGATGACGGAGATCCCGCTGGGGACCATCGTCCACAACGTGGAACTCAAGCCGGGCAAGGGCGGGCAGTTGGCCAGGAGCGCGGGGACGTACGCGCAGTTGATGGCCAAGGAGGGAGCGTATGCCCAGCTCCGCCTCCCCTCCGGAGAGATGCGCAAGGTCCGGGTGGAGTGCTACGCGACCGTCGGCCAGGTCGGCAACGAGGAGCACGAGAATCGCACCCTCGGCAAGGCGGGGCGCTCCCGGTGGTTGGGGATCCGTCCGACGGTGCGGGGCGTGGCGATGAACCCGATCGACCATCCCCACGGCGGCGGCGAGGGCCGAACCTCCGGGGGACGGCACCCGGTGACCCCGTGGGGCGTGCCCACCAAGGGCAAGAAGACCCGGACCAACAAGGCGACGGACAAGTTCATCGTGCACCGCCGCAAGTAGGAGTTAGAGCATGGCCCGATCCATCAAGAAGGGACCGTTCGTAGACGCCCACCTGGAGCAGAAGGTCGCCAGGGCTCGGCAGACCGGCGACAAGCGGGTGATCAAGACGTGGTCGCGGCGTTCGATGATCATGCCCGACTTCATTGGCTTCACCTTCGCCGTTCACAACGGCAAGACCTTCGTCCCCGTCTTCGTGACGGAGAACATGGTCGGCCACAAGCTCGGCGAGTTCTCGCCCACCCGGACCTTCCGCTCCCACATCAAGGGAGAGGGCAAGGGCAGGAAGCGGTAACCGAGAGGACGACATGCAAGCGAACGCCACTCTGCGGTTCCTGAGGATCGCGCCGCGCAAGGTCCGGCTGGTGGCCGATATGATCCGCGGTAAGCCGGTGCAGGACGCCATCAACGCCCTCCGATTCACGCGGAAGTCGGCGAGTCTGCCGCTTCGAAAGCTGATCGAGTCGGCGGTGGCGAACGCCGAGAACAACCACGGCCTCGACATCGACACCCTTTGGGTCAGGGAGATCCGGGTGGATGAGGGGCCGACGCTCAAGCGCTTTTCTCCGCGGGCGCAGGGTCGGGCTTTCCCGATCATGAAGCGGACGAGCCACGTGGCCGTGGTGCTCGAAGAGAAGTAACCGAAGGAGGTGTGCGTTGGGTCAGAAGGTCCATCCCTACGGGTTTCGCGTCGGCATCAACAAGCCCTGGCTTTCCCGGTGGTACGGGGGGAAAGACTACGCGAAGACTCTTCACGAGGACCTGGAACTGCGCGACTACCTGAAGAGGGAGCTCGAGCAGGCCGGCGTCGCGAACATCGAGATCGAGCGGGTAGCCAACAAGGTGCGGGTGGAGATCCACACGGCGCGCCCCGGCATCGTGATCGGGAAGAAGGGCGCCGAGATCGAACGGCTCCGCAAGATGCTCTCGGACCGGACCGGCAAGGAAGTCTTCATCAACGTCCGGGAGGTGAAGCGCCCCGAGCTCGATGCTCAGTTGGTGGCCGAGAACATCGCCGGGCAGATCAAGCGGCGCGTGGGATTCCGCCGCGCCATGAAGAGGGCGGTCACGTCGGCGATGAAGCTGGGTGCCGAGGGCATCCGGGTGAGCTGCGGGGGACGGCTGGGCGGAGCGGAGATCGCCCGGAGCGAGTGGTACCGCGAGGGCCGCGTGCCCCTGCACACCCTGCGAGGCGACATCGACTACGGTTTCGCCGAGAGCTTCACCACCTACGGTGCGATCGGCGTGAAGGTGACCATCTTCAAGGGAGAACTCCTGAGCGACGCCGAGGGCGCAAGGCTCACGAAAGGTAGATAGCCATGCTGGCGCCGAAGAACACAAAGCACCGCAAGCAGCACCGCGGTCGTCGCACCGGGCTAGCGCCCCGCGGCACGCGGATCAACTTCGGGGATTTCGCGCTCCAGACCCTGGACGCGGCGTGGGTGACCTCCCGGCAGATCGAGGCAGCTCGTATCGCCATCACCCACCACGTCAAGCGCGGCGGGAGGCTTTGGATCCGGGTGTTCCCGGACAAACCCTTCACGAAGAAGCCGCTGGAAACGCGGATGGGGAAGGGGAAGGGAGCCCCCGAAGGGTGGGTCGCGGTGGTGCTGCCCGGCCGGATCCTCTACGAGCTCAAGGGCGTGAGCGAGGACATGGCCAGGGAGGCGCTCCGGCGGGCGGGCCACAAGCTGCCCATGCGGACGCGGATCATCTCCCGGGAGGACGTGTATGAATACTAAGGAGCTGCGTGAGTTGACCGCGGAGGAGTTGCGGGCGAGGGAAGGAGAGCTCCGGCAAGAGCTTTTCAACCTGCGGTTCCAGCACGCCACGCGGCAGTTGGAGAACACGGCCCGGATGACCCAGGCCAGAAAAGACATGGCGAGGGTCTTGACCGTGCTGCGAGAGCGAGAGCTCGGCGGCGCGAAGTGAGTGCGAGGGGCTCGGACATGGCTGAGAGAATTCGGGGGCGCCGCAAGGAACTCGTCGGCGTGATCGTGAGCGACAAGATGGACAAGACGGTGACGGTGCTCGTGGAGGGCCTCCGCAAGCACCCCACCTACGGGAAGTACGTCGTCCGCTCGAAGAAGTACAAGGCGCACGACGAGGAGAACTCCTGTCGCGAAGGGGACAAGGTCCTGATCGAGGAGACCCGGCCGCTCAGCCGCGACAAGTGCTGGAAGGTGAAGAAGATCCTCGAGCGTGCGGCGTGATCCGAGCGCGGGAGAGAAGCGATGATCCAGCAGGAATCGATTCTGAATGTCGCGGACAACTCCGGTGCGAAGCGCGTCTACTGCATTCGCATCGCCGGAGGGTCGAGGCGAAAGTACGCGGGCGTCGGTGACATCATCACGGTCTCCGTGAAGGAGGCCATCCCGAACAGCAAGGTCGCGAAGGGGTCGGTGACCCGGGCGGTGATCGTTCGGACGGCCAAAGAGGTCCGGCGTCCCGACGGAAGCTACATCCGCTTCGACGACAATGCGGCCGTGCTGATCAACAAGGACGGGGAACCGGTGGGGACGCGCGTTTTCGGCCCCGTGGCGAGAGAGCTCCGGGCGAAGAACTTCATGAAGATCGTTTCCCTGGCGCCCGAAGTGCTCTGAACCGGCCAAGGGGAGAGGTGCTCTATGGGTGCGAGCCGAAAGATCAAGAAGAACGACCTGGTCGAAGTGATCTCGGGCAACGAGAAGGGCAAGCGGGGCAAGGTGCTCCGAGTCCTCGGTGACCGGGACCGGGCGCTGGTCGAGAAGGTCAATCTCGTCCGTCGGCACAAGAAGGCCGACCAGACGAGCCAGGGCGGCATCGTCGACCAGGAGTCGGCGCTGCACCTGTCCAACTTGGCCCTGGTGTGCGGGAAGTGTGACGGTCCGGTGCGGGTCGGATTCAAGGTTCTGGAGGACGGAGCCAAGGTCCGGACGTGCAGGGGTTGCGGCGAGGCTCTCGACAAGTAGCCCGACACCGTCGGGAGGGTGTGGAGAAGATGGCGAGGCTCAAGGAGCGATATCGGGGTGAGGTGGTCCCCCAGATGACGAAGACCTTCGGGTACCGCAACATCATGCAGGTGCCGAAGATCGAGAAGGTCGTGGTCAACGTGGGGGCCGGAGACGCCAAGGACAACGCGAAGCTGATGGACCAGCTCGTGAGCGACCTGGCGGAGATCACGGGCCAGCATCCCGTGGTGACGCGGGCGAAGAAGTCCATTGCCAACTTCCACCTGCGAGAGGGGATGCCCGTGGGCTGCCGGGTCACCCTGCGGGGGGACCGGATGTACGAGTTCCTGGATCGGATGATCAACGTCGCCCTCCCCCGGGTGCGCGACTTCAAGGGGATCTCCGGGAAGGGCTTCGACGGCAGGGGCAACTACACCCTCGGCATCCAGGAGCACATCATCTTCCCCGAGATCGACCTGGAGAAGGTCGAGAAGGTCAAGGGGATGAACGTGTGCATCAACACGACCGCTCGGACCGACGAGGAGGGCAAGGAACTTCTTCGGCTGCTGGGCATGCCCTTCAGGAACTGAGGCAGGAGAGGAAGCCGTGGCGACTCAGGCAAAGATGGAGAAGCAGAAGCGGACCCCGAAGTTCCGGGTCCGATGGCGCAATCGCTGCCGGGTGTGCGGCCGGCCGCGGGCGTTCTACCGAAAGTTCGAGCTCTGCCGCATCTGCGTGCGCAGGCTGGCCCACGAGGGGAAGCTCCCCGGCGTGACGAAGGCCAGTTGGTGAGACTTCCACAGGAGTACAGGTGATGTCGCTGACCGATCCCATTGCCGATATGCTCACCCGGATCCGAAACGCCCTCCAGGCGCGCCGAGACGTCGTGCACGTGCCCGGATCGAAGCTCAAGAAGGCGGTTCTCGAGCGCATGCAGGAGGAGGGATACCTGGCGGACGTCAGCTGGGAGGAGGACGGGAAGCAGGGCGTCCTTCTCGTGCGGCTGAAGTACGACGGGGGTGGGGCACCCGCCATCGACGGGCTCCAGAGGTTGAGCCGCCCCGGCCGCCGGGTGTACGTCTCGGCAGGAGACGTTCCCAGAGCGCAGAGCGGGTACGGGACGGTGATCCTATCCACGTCCCGCGGCGTGCTCACCGACCGGAAGGCCCGGGAGCAGGGAGTGGGTGGCGAGGTGATCTGCTCGGTCTGGTAGTCGGGAGAGGTCGGAGAGGAGAGGGTACCCATGTCGCGGATCGGCAAGATGCCGGTGGCGTTGCCGCCCAAAGTGGAAGTGGAATACAAGTCCGGACGTCTGTCCGTGAAGGGCCCCAAGGGGGCCTTGGGGATGGACGTGCACCCGGACATGAATCTGGAGATCACGAAGGACGAGATCCAGGTGGTGCGTCCGACGGACAACCGGAAGCACCGGGCGCTCCACGGGATGACCCGGAGCCTCGTGCAGAACCTGGTTACCGGCGTGACCAACGGGTTCGAGAAGGGCCTGGAGATCGTCGGGGTTGGCTACCGGGCCAACCTGCAGGGGGCCAACCTGACCCTGAGCCTGGGGTTTTCGCACCCGGTGGAGTACGAGGTCCCCAAGGACGTGACCGTGGAGGTCAAGGACCAGCGGTTCGTCACGGTTCGCGGGATCGACAAGCAGAGGGTGGGACAGGTCGCCGCCGTCATCCGCGGCTTCAAGCCTCCCGAACCGTACAAGGGCACCGGCGTGCGCTACGTGGGCGAACACATCGTGAGGAAGGAAGGCAAGTCCGGCGCCAAGTAGCCGGGGGCCCTTCCTGGAAGAGAGCTGAGGAGCTGTAGATCATGAACCGACTCGTGGCGAAGAGGAAGGCGAGCGCGGGGAGGCGCAAGCGGGTGCGCCGGAAGGTTTCCGGTACCGCGGAGCGACCTCGGCTCACCGTGTTCAAGAGCGTCAAGCACGTGTACGCACAGATCATCGACGACGCGACGGGCCGGACTCTCGTGGCCGCTTCGACCATGGGCCGTGACCTCCGCGACCAGTTGGAGAAGACCGGAACCGTGGACGCGGCGCGCGCCGTGGGGGCGGCCATCGGAAAGAAGGCCGTCGCGCACGACATCGCCAAGGTGGTCTTCGACCGCAACGGGTATCCCTACCACGGCAAGGTGAAGGCCCTTGCCGAGGCCGCCCGGGAGGCGGGGCTGCAGTTCTAGCACCGGTCGACCGGTGACGACAGGAGGGTGAGCTTTTGAGCAGCAGAGACCCCAAGAGCATGGACTCCAAGAACCCCGAACTCTTCGACCGCGTGATCCACCTCAACCGGGTGGCCAAGGTGGTCAAGGGGGGCCGGCGGTTTTCTTTCAGCGCCCTGGTCGTAG
>CAZGRT010000062.1:0-22244 GCA_964528225.1 uncultured Thermodesulfobacteriota bacterium
TTCCTTGAAGCTCACCTCGGACGCCTTGCGGGCCTCGGAAGCCACCTCGGTCCCCAGGTCCATCCAGGCCTTCGCAGCCTTCTGCGCGTCGGCCACCGCCGTCACCGCGGTGTCGGTCCACAGCTTGGTGGCCTTCTCCGCCTGCGACTGGTAAAGCGCGAAGCACTTCTCGGCCAGTGCGACCTGCTCGCTCGTGTACGTCGTCACCTTGTCCATCGCCTTCTGGGTCGTCTCCGTCAGCACGTCCTTCTTCACCATGACCACACCTCTCTTTGGGTTGTGTTGGGCAAACTTGCCGTAAGGTAACATTGCTGCGCTGCAGCGTCAAGGGAGCCCGCCTCTTTTCTTGCGGGAGGCTAAAAATGTTCATATTCCGGCAAAATCAGTCGGTCTGACTGCAGGGCAGCCGAGTGCAGCGCAGCACGCCCGCCCCATCCTGCTTCTTGGCGGACCGCGTTGCGGAGCCCGACACTCTTGACGCTGAGCGCCAGGACCAGGAAGCAACTCGGCAGCTAGGCGGTCTCAGGGAGTACTGCACCATGCCCGTTGCCCAAAGGTGTGGAGCAGCCGGAAGGCAAGGTTGGGTGGGAGCGCCGGTGTTCTGAGGTGGGTCTTTGTGCGGGCCGATCCCGGGCTAAACAGCCAGGCCCAGGAGAACTCGCGGGACCGAAGCCACTCCGATCCTCCTGTCCAAGAGGATCGCCTATTGTTCGGCCCCCAGTGCCCGGCGAGGGGCCGCCGCCTTCTGCGGCCGTGCGGCTCCTCGCCGACCCTGCTCTTCCTCAGGCGCCGCCTGGCCGCCGGCTGCTGTTCGCTTCCTTGGCGACGATCTCCCGAATGATCGTCAGAGTTTCCTCAGCCGCCTTCTCGGGTGGCAGTGCTGTGTCCGCGATGTTGCAGACGAGCTTGGTTATGTCGTGGTCGATCCTTTTCTGCTTCCAGGTGCTCGCCTTCGCCACCGTGATGTAGGCCGAGTAGGAGTGGTGCATGGTCCCCGGACGCTCGCCGATGACGTGCAGGATGCCTCGGAACCCCTGTTCATCCGCGTGCTCGAACAGAATCTCGCCAATGCGGTAGCCGGCTCGCACCCGGCCGCCGGTGACCACGACGTTCGTCTCACTGATCGTTGCACTGGCCTCTCCGAGCAGCTTCCGCATCGCTTCCAGGTACGGGAGGAGGTGCCCCTCGTCCATGATGGCCTTGGCGTTCAGGCCGTCGGAGATGACGATCTGCCCCTTGACGGGGTTGGGCGAGGCCGTCCAGGAGTCCCTCAACTTCTCGAGCGCTGCGATCGACTCCGCGCCCAGCTGCTCACCGGTGGGAGGGTGGCCGATGTAATCATTGCGGTCCTTGGACAGGGTCTTCACTGCCAGCACGTTCGGGACCGTCTTGACGAACTCCGGAGTGAATTCGGCCCAGAGGCACTCCTTGGCGTCGTCGTAGAGGGCCCTCACCTTCTTGTCGAGGTCGGGGTTGAGATCCCAGCGGTTCTTCCCGTGGCCGGTGGCCAGGTCGACGCCCCTCGCCTCGACCTCCTGCATCTTCTTCCGGCCTTCGGCATAGATGTCGTCTTGGGACCGCTTGTCGCCCTTCGCCTGGCAGTACTTGTAATACACCCACAGAGGGTCCCCGAAGTGTTTGGTGTACCTGTTGTCCTTGTCGACGATCTCGATGCGCTTGTAGAAATCCCACATGGCGTCGTTGACCTTGTAGCCGAACTTATCCCGCAGGCGGACGTGATCCTGGAACGCAGTCGTGAGGTAGCTCAGCATCGGATCGTTCTTGGTGGGGAGCGCGATCAGGTATGCGGGATTCGCCGGCAGGATCTGATCCTGGCACCAGTCCAGGTCGTCCAGACTCACGCTCATGTGCAGCGTGGAGCAGATGTCGAGGCCCAGCGTGAGGCCGTGGAGCTTGCCCATGGCGATGTCTTCCAGGCAGCACCTCACCAGTTGCTCCCTGGTCTTGAAGACCTCGGGCCCGATGAAGCCGGCCACGTCGTTGACGTGGAGCCAGGGTCCCTTCGGCTGCACTCTGGCGAGCTCCATCTGCACGGCCCTGCTGAACCCGTACTTGCGGGACTCGAGCACCATCATGTCCACGCCGTTGGCCACGCCGTTCGTGAACTCGGAGCCCTGCCCGGTCTCGAAGTAGAGCCCGTAGCGGCGCCCTTTCTGCGCCTTCGCGTAGTTCAGGATCTGTTCCACCGTGACGTCGAAGGTCTTGTTGCAGTCGTCCGTCCCGGCGAGGCTCTGGAACATCGTCTCCACGAGCGCCGGGTCCCGCTTGGCCGCCTCGGCTTGCACGTCGATGTGGGCGAGAACGCACCAGGGGATGACGTCCTTTAGCCCAAAGGTCTCGACGATGTCCTTGAGGGCCCTCTGCACGGCGACGTTGCTCTTGACCTGGCTGTCCACGGGGTTGGTGCCGATCACGATGTCGCCCGTGGCGTAGGCAAACGCGTTGAAGGTCTGCCACTGGACGTCGTCGGGGTTGTCCGTGGGCGAGTTGGGCTGGATGCGGGCGCCCATGTAGCCCTTGGCGCCGAGTTGGGTGCCCGGGATCACGTTGAAGATCTTCTTGTTGAGCGAGGTCAGTTCCTCGTTGGTCATGAGCTTCGGCACACACCCGATCGTCTCGCTCGTGAGACCGTTCATGATGCCCTTGATCTCGGCCTCGGACTTGGTAAGGAGGAACTCCTTGAGCTGCCCAAGGGTCCAGTCCTTGACCTTGGCGTACTGCGCCTGGTCCGTGGTTTCCCAGATCAGTTTCTGCAGGCCGTCGGCTAGCAGGGGATGCTCGTAGAGGTCCTTGATCTTGGTGTTGGCCAGGAGCGCCCGAGCGTTGTTCCGCGTCGTCTCGTCCTTGGCGCCCACACCGATCGCCTGGTCGCCTTCCTTGAAGTCGTTCGCCGCGCCAATCACCTGCTGGTAGAGGGTCTGGTCGAACCCCCCTTTGATCCTGTTGATATACCCGAAGACGTCTTCCCCCTTCTGGAGTTCGCTGATCGCGACGGGGACGACCTCCGCGGCGGCGACCCGCTCCGCTATGAGCGACAACCCCGCGAAGGTGGCTCCCGCCGCACCCATGATCCCGAAAAAGTCTCTCCGGGACAGCCCCTCGTAATCGCTCGGCGACCGGTCGTTGCCCATGGTCGTCCTCCCTTCTGCAAGAAGCCTGGCGCCCTGCCCCGGGCCAGCGGGTGCTCCGAAACGGAAGTGTCGTCTCGGCGTCGTGCGGCGGCACCCGCTCATCTTCCAAAAACTCCGGAAACCGGTCGTTCTGGCTAGTGGACCCGGCCGCCCGGTCGAACTCGCTCTCGGTGCGGTGGGCCTCCTGCCGAGGGAGATCGCCTCCCCGACGGTCCCCCAAGCACCCGCTTTTCACGAAGCCGGCTTGCGCCGGCTTCGCACTCCCCGTCAGTCTTTGGCACCCGTATCTTCTAAGGAGAAACTACCGTGGAGTCGTAAAGCGCTCCGTCATCGACCGGAGCTCCCTTGGAGCCCTGGCTCTTCGGAACGCCGACCACGACCTCGCCGGAGCACGTGCCCCCGTACTCATCTTGGGCCGTGAAGAAGACATGGTAGACGCGGCCGTTGCCCCCTCCGGCCCGCTCGGCTCGAAGCGCGACAGAAGACGTGCCCACCCCGGTCGCGTCCGGTTCGTGGTTTCCGTCCCCGGTGGCGTTGACCGGTTCATCCTGCCAGATGGAATCCACGACGAGCGACACCGCATCGCCGTCGGGATCGAAGACCCCGAGGATATCCACGGAGACGAACTTGTGGTTGACGGGCCAGAGGTTGTCGACGCTCGGCTCGGCCGCGGAGCAGTCCGGCGCCTCGTTGCCCACGTCGACCGTCGTCACCGCAGATCCCACTCCCCCATCCTTGTCCGTCACGGTGAACGTCAGGAGATAGCTGCCCACTGCGGGGAAGGACACCGCCAGGGGCACCGCCTCCCCATACGCCGCCACACCTTCGGCGTCCGGGACCCCGTCCTGGTCGATGTCCCACGCCCACGCGTAGGGCTCATCCAACTCGGCAGCCGGGTCCGTCCACGTCCCGACGACCTCGACCGTCTCTCCCGGCCTCGCCGTCACCGCCGCGCCGGCGTCGGCCGTGGGAGCCACATTCTCGGCCCCGAGGTCGAACGCCACGTCAGCCGTGGCCCCATCGACAATCTGCGCGGTTACAGTGACGGTCTGGCTCTCCGCGGGTCCGTCGGCCACCGGGAACGACCACGCCCACGTCCCGTCCCCGTTGTCCACGATCGACCCCGCTGACGCACTGAGTGTTACCGTCTGCCCTTCGGGAGCGGACACCGTGCCGGTGTTCACCGCGGTCCCGCCCTCCACAGCCATCACGGCCGTTTGATCGACCGCCACGACCGGCAGGTCGGCGACGGTGGAGATCGTCAGGAGGTGGGTGAGCGGGGCATAGCTGAAGTGCACCGAGGATCCCGGCGAGACGGTGAACGGGATGTTGGCGCCGCCAGGCTCCCCACCCGCGCCGTAGTTCTCGTCCCAGAATTCGTTGTGAGCGACCTTCGCCTCGTAGTCGCCGGGAGGAATCTGCGAGCTCGAGAACTCGTAGATGCCGTCCCCGTCGGGATCCTGGAGCCAGGAACGCAGGCAGTCGGGCTGCCAGTCCCCGGGGCATCCGAGCTCGCTCTGGAAGCTCCCGGCGACCGTCGCGATCACCGCATTCACGTTGTCGATCACCCAGTGGGTCTCGTGGTCGTAATAGAACTTGACGTCCGCTGGGGCAGCCAACGCCAGCGGGATGTTGGCTCCGTTCGGCTGCGCGTTGGCCCCGTAGTTCTCGTCCCAGGAACCGTTGAGGGCCGCCTTGTACTCCCAGTTCCCTGCCGGAATGGAGAACACGGCCTGCCAGACGTCGTCGCCGGCATCATAGGTGAGGCCGGTCGACGCGCAATCCGGCTGCCAGTCCCCGGGGCAGCCCAGTTCGTCCTGGAGGCTTCCCGCGATGGTCACGCTCGTCGGGGGCGGGGTGGCGATGGCTGCGGCTCGGACACCCCCTTCGAGGGAGACCTCCCCGCTGCCCGAGCCCCCGCTGCCGCACGCGGCCGTGAGCGCTGCCAAAACGATTGTCGCCAAGAGGTGTTGGGTCTTCATCTCCGTCCTCCCGGCCCACGGGGGCCAACGGCAAGTCCCTGACCCGGCAAACCCTACAGCGCCCGAACGCCGGCGCAAGGCCCGGCTGGACGGATGCCGGCCTCGGGACGCCGCAGCTGGCAGGTGGGCCTTCCGGAGCACACCGCAGCCGCGGCAACGGGCCAGTCGCAGGCCGAGGTCGATCCCCCTCCCTCAACGTCCCCCCGCCTGGAAAAGCGAAGGCGACCCCATCGTTGAGGTCGCCTTCCCACCATCCGAAAACCTTGAACGTCGAGGTCTTGGGAACGGGCCTTTCTCAGGGCAGGGGCGGCAGGTCCTGCGTCGCATCGCTCCCCGCCACCACCTGGACCCCATCCGCCGTCGTGAGGAAGGCAAAGGGTTCTTGGTCTAAGTTCGGGTCGTCCTCCGCGTCGCACGTGAGGGCCACGGCATAGGTCCCGGCGGGGACGAAGCCGATGAGGTACCGGTACCCCGCTTCGGGGGCAAAGACCTGCTCGACGCTCACACTGGTCACGAACGAATCGTTTGCGGGATGCATGTCGTCGGCGACGAAGGGATCCTCGGCGCCCGTGCGATCGTACAGGTAGACCTTCGCGTCGGTCGGTGTGCAGTCGCTCGGGAAGACGGTCTCGGCCACGGCCCCCGAAATCGTCCCGACCGTCGCGTCGTTGACCAGGCGCAGCCCCGTCGGCTTGAGCCGGTAGGCGATGTCCAGGGGACTCTCGGGATCGACCACGGTCCTGCGAAGGTCGAACTCCAGGGTGAACCGGCTCGAGCCACCGGCCTCGACCGTGACGTCCCCCTTGGGCTTGAAACCGGACTGTTCCCCGCTCGGAATCGCGAGCGGATACCGGCAGGTTTCCTGGTCCGGGCTCCACGCGGCGCCGGCGGGCAAGGGTTCCTGGCACTCGGAGGAATCCGCCGCAAACGCGATCCACGAGCGCTGTTCCTGGGCGGTGAACCCCAGGTCGGCGTCGATCCGGACCTTATAGGTTCCGGCGGGCACTTCGAGGTTGGACAGGAGGACGGCGCTCCCTGTCCCCGTGTATTCCATCAGATTCAGGAGGCCGTCCTGCTCGGCGATGGCGAAGGGACCCTGGTCTCGAGACCCCTGCACACCCTCGAGCGTCACGCTCGCAATCCGCAGATACAAGGCTTCCGCGTAGTCCACCGGCGCATCCGTGACGGACAGGCTGAGTTGTCCCGTGGAACTGCCGTCGCCGCTGCCTCCACAGCCAAAAAGGGCAGGAACCCACGCCACGGCACACGCCAGAATCAGAATGCTCTTCGCTCTCATGTGTCCTCCATAACACGTAAGGGATCGGCACTGCCCCCTCACGCGGACAGCCGCGTGAAAGACAGGCGCCCCGCGGGAGCAGCAAGAAGCAAGCCAGGCCTGGGCACGCCGCCCCGAGAGCGCCGAGAACCTTGCCCGGAGGCTCTAGACCGTGGCTTGGGTTGGGCCCGCCCCGGCGTCCGTGCGCCCGGCGGAGTTCACGAGTGTGATCTGGAGTACCAAAGAGAGACTTGGACGGTGAGGCCGGCCGACAGGGTTCGGCGCGAAAGACCGGTCGGATACGCCACCGAGGGGCCCGGGGTGGCCGTATCCCTCCGCGAACCCGGGGCACACCCGGTCAACAGTTCCCTATCGCACGTTCTTCGACGAGAAGACGGCCACTTTCTCTCCGAAGAAGTTGACGCGGATGTATGCCGCGTCGTCTCCCCACCGGCAGTTCTTGAAGCCCAGCTTCTCTCCGCACTCCCCGGGAGAGCCCAGAAGGCCGATGACATCCTCGAAGGGCATCCCCACCTTCAGCCTCTCGTAGTTCTGCGCCGTCACCTTGCTGCAACCGCAGAGGGCCAGTGCTCCGACGAGCGAGAACAGCGTTGCCGTTCGCATCCTGTCTACCACTCCGTTTTCCGGAGCGACCCCTGTGCCAGCGTTTCGGCAAGCCAGGGACGTCGCGTGCCTTGAACCTTGGGGACACCCCCGACCCGCGGGAGCATGGGGGCAGTCTCCCCCGGCGGGAGACGGTGGGGGCTCGGGGAGATCGGCTCCACAACCCCAGCGGGGCCGGCCTACTTCATCTTCACCTTCACCTGGGCCGGGTTCACCTGGACTTTGGCTTGGGAGGGATTGGCGTGGACTTTCGCCTGGGAGTGACCTGGTGTCCCGTGCAGGTGCGCGGAGCACGCGGACAGAGCGAAGCCCAATAGGGTGGCGGCATACACGGTCCGACGCATTGAGACCTCCTTGTCTGCTGAAGCGGACCTCCCACGAATCGGCACCGAGGGCTTCCTGCATGAGCAGGGGAGCACGGCTCTGCGAGGCCCTTCGCACGCCCGGCGCACGACGACGGCCGCGGGGACGGACGCGCCGGCGCGCCCATGGAGACGAGCCGCCTTCCGGAGCCTCTTCGCCGCTCGCCTCCGCCTTCCTGGGCTCCGGGGAAGGCACGTTGACCCCGTGGGGGCGGCTTGACCCCCGCACCCGATTGCGGCAGACAGGAACCCAGGTCAGGCGGCACGTCCCCCACTCCCGAGGCCGCGCGCATGGGTTACCTCCTCCGGGGAGTCCTGTGGCTGGGCGTCTACCTGGGGCTGGTGGTGACCCCGGTGTTCGTCCTGCTCGTGAGCCCGTCCCCCCCGGGACGGGGTTTCTGGTGGGATTTCGCGATGGGTCTGGGGTTCTCGGCGGCCAGCATGATGGGCGTGATGTTCGTGCTCACCTGCCGATTCCAGCGGGCGAGTCTGCCCTTCGGCATCGACGTCATCTACTACTTCCACCGGGCGGTGTCCGTGGCCATCGTGGCAGCCCTCGCGGGCCACGCCTGCATCCCGTTCCTGGCGGCGCCGGGGATGGCCGCGTGGCTCCGGCCGTCGGCCATGCCGTGGCACCTGCGCGCGGGAGTCGCGTCAACGGCAGTCCTCGCGGCCCTGCTCGTCACCTCGTTCTGGCGGCGTCCGCTCCGCATCGACTACGACGTATGGAGGCCGTGGCACGCGGTGCTGGCCGTAGCGGCCGTCACCCTGGCGCTGGTGCACATGGAGGGTGCGGGCTACTACGTGGACACTCCGCCGAAACGGTTCCTCTGGGCCTTCATCGGGTTGTGCCTCCTGGGGCTCGTGCTCCACGTCCGCGTCGTCAAGCCCGCGTCGATGCTGCGCCGCCCCTATCGTCTCGAGGAGGTGCGCCCCGAACACGGGCGGGCCTGGACGCTCGTTCTGCGGCCGGTCGGGCACGATGGCTTCTCGTTCCTGCCGGGGCAGTTCGCGTGGCTGACGCTCGGGCGATCGCCCTTCGCCATGAAGGAGCACCCCTTCTCGATTTCGTCGAGCGCCGAACGCAGGGGCGAGGTGTGGTTCACGATCAAGGAACTCGGGGATTTTACGCGCCTTGTCGGGACGTTCCGCCCCGGCACGGTGGCCTACCTGGACGGCCCATACGGGGCGTTCACCCTGGACCGCCACGACGCGCCTGGTTATGTGTTCATCGCAGGGGGCATCGGCATCGCACCGGTCCTGAGCATGCTGCGGACGCTGGCGGACCGCCGCGACCACCGCCCGTTGCTGCTCATCTACGCCTACGGCTCCTGGGACGAACTCACCTGCCGGGAGGAAGTGGAGCGGCTCAAAGACAGGCTGAACCTTCGGCTGGTGCTCGTGCTGGCGTCTCCACCCCCGAACTGGCCGGGGGAGACGGGCTTCGTCACCCGGGACCTTCTCGCGCGCTACCTGCCGGACCACCGGGGCAGCCGCGACTATTTCGTGTGTGGGCCCGTGCCCATGACTCGGGCGGTGGAGCGCATCCTGATGCAGGAGCGGGTTCCCCTCGAAAAGATCCACTCGGAACTCTTCGACCTGGTCTGACGGAGCGGACATGCGCGTGTGGCTCGCCCGCCTTCTCGCCCTCGCGACAGCCCTTGCCGTGGGGCTGATCGCCCTTCTCTTCGCGGCCGTCCAGAATCGCTGAGGCCAGGGCGAGAACATCCTGCTGGTACCCTGCCGCGGGCCCGGCCCGCCGCCGCGGCTCGGTTCACGAGCGTGTTTCTGGAAAGGAGGTCCTCGATGGCCCTGAAGATCACATCGCCGGCTTTCGCCGACGGGAGCGAGATCCCCCGAGAGCACACGTGCCAGGGAGCGGACCGGTCACCTCCCCTGGCCTGGGCCGGGGTGCCCCCCGAGGCGAAGAGCCTGGCGCTGGTCGTGGACGACCCCGACGCCCCGGACCCGGCGGCGCCGAGGATGACATGGGTGCACTGGGTCCTCTACAACCTCCCGCCGTCGAGTCCGGGGCTCAACGAGGGTGTGGAGGAACTGCCGCGAGGGACGCGGGAGGGGGTCAACGACTGGAAGCGCACGGGCTACGGCGGGCCCTGTCCTCCGATCGGGCGGCATCGCTACTTCCACAAGCTCTACGCGCTGAGCGAGGTGCTCCCGGACCTGCGCGACCCGACGAAGGCCCAGTTGGAGCGAGCCATGGAAGGAAAGGTCCTGGCGAAGGCCGAACTCGTCGGGACCTATCGGAAGCGCCCGTAGCCGAAGGCGTTCAGAGCTTGAGGCGGCTGGCCGTTTCTCGGCCCGGGATGACGAGGCGGGTCATCTCCTGACGCCTCAGTTCCTCGGCCGCCGTCATCATTTCCTCCACCGCCCGCTGCAGCGCCTGGGGGAAGCGCTCCAGCGCCTGCTCGAGACTCTCCGCCTCGATCGGGCAGGAGACGGGAATCGGCCCGGCGGGCGACATCAACTGGGTCTCTCCCGAGAACACCGCGGCCCGGGAGGGGTCCGGGCTACCGTCCGGCGTCACGGGCGTGAGACGGCGGATCCATGCCACCTTGAGGTCGGTGAAGGTCTCCTCGCGATACAGGTTGTTCCGATCCACCTCGAGTTCGCGGAGATCCGCGGAAACCTGTTCTGCGCTCATCGTCGTTCTCCCCGTGGGCGGCGTTGCCTTCGATCGTGGCGGTGCGTCGAGGCGGGGATCCTACCCCATGACCGGCCGGAATTCGACCTCGAGGCGGCGGTGGAGCGCTTCGCCATGGGGTGAGCGCCGCTGCGATGGTACGATCGTGCCGAACGAAGCCTGCGGCCGGCCCACGACCACGAGGTCCTGTTGAAAGTGCTCCTCCGGGGATTCCTTCTCGCCGTTCTCCTCTCTCCAGCGGCTGCGGCTGCAGTGCCTGGAGCCATCGAGGAGTCGGTGGTGAGGATCTTCAACCACTCCCAACGCGCCGACTGGTCCGCGCCCTGGAACCTGGGGCCGGCGCAGGAGGAGACGGGGAGCGGGTTCGTCGTAGCCGGCGGACGGGTGATGACGAACGCCCACGTCGTGAGCGATTCGCGGATGTGCGTGCTGTTTCTGCACAACGACCCGGCACCCCATCCGGCCCGGGTCTCGGTGATCGGGCACGACTGCGACCTCGCCCTGCTGGAGCCCATGGAGGAGGGCCTCCTGGACGGAACGCCGCCCCTCGAGTTCGGGGGGCTTCCGAGACTGCGCTCGACCGTGGAGACCTACGGGTACCCGAGAGGGGGAAAGACCCTTTCCTCCACCCGTGGTGTGGTCTCGCGGATCGAGGTGCAGCCGTACGTGCACTCCGGACTGGACAGCCACCTGACGGTCCAGACGGACGCGGCCATCAACCCCGGGAACAGCGGCGGACCGGTGGTGCAGGAAGGCCGCGTCGTGGGCGTCGCCTTCCAGGGGTTCTCCCGCCTGGAGAACGTCGGGTTCTTCATCCCGGCAGAGGTCGTGCGCCATTTCCTCGAGGACGCGGCGGACGGCTCCTACGACGGCTATCCCGAGCTCGGCGTGCTCACCGAGAGCCTGGAGAACCCCGCCGCCCGGCGCGCTGCGGGCTTGGCGGACGACGAATCCGGCGTATCGGTGTTCTTCGTGCTCCCGGAGAGCAGCGCCGACGGAACCCTCCGGGCGGGTGACGTCGTCCTCTCCGTGGAGGAAGCGCCCGTGGCGAACGACGGCACCGTGGACTTGGAAGGCCTCCGCCTGGAGTTCGGGGTTCTCGCCGACCGCCTCCAGGTCGGGGATACCCTGTCCCTGCAGGTCCTCCGCGACCGAAAGAGGCTCGACGTCTCCGTGCCCCTCCGGTCGTATCGGCCCCACCAGCGATTCGCCAATCGCTACGACCACCTCCCCCGCTACTACGTGTACGCCGGGCTGGTCTTCGTCCCGCTGGACCGCGAGGTGCTGAAGACCTTCGGGCACGGTTGGGCGAGGAAGGCGGGCAAACCGCTCCTCCACGAGTTCTTCTTCCGCTTTCTCGAGGAGCCGCTGAGGATCCTGGACGAGCCGGTCGTCTTGATCCGTCGGCTCGACCACGCGGTCAACGCCAACTTCGCGTGGCGGCCGCCGCAACTCCTCGAGCGGGTGAACGGCCGGGAGATCCGCCGTCTGGAGGACGTGGCGGCGGCGCTCGACGGCGGCGCGGGCCGCTACGACGTGTTCGAGTTCTCGGGCGCGGGAGGGCTGGACGTTCTCGACCGGAGGGCGGCGGGAGAAGCCCACGACGGGATCCTGGCGACATACGGGCTCACCGAGGATCGTCGGCTGTGAGGAAACCCTTCGTCGTTCTTCTGCTGTCGCTGGTGGTCGCCGCGGACCTGTCGCACGCGGACATCTCCCTCGAGCCAGCGGTGGTGGAGCTTGCCGTCACGTTCCAGGCGTATGCCCCCCGCCAGCCGTGGAGCAAGGAGACGCCGGGCGTCCGCAGCGCCTCGGCGGTGGTGGTCGGCGGCGGGCTCCTCCTGACCTCCGCCCAGATGGTGGCCGACGCCACCCTGGTCCGCGCCGGGAAGCACGGCATCCCGCCCCGCGTGCCGGCAGCGGTCGTCCACGTCGATTTCGACGTCAATCTGGCGCTGCTCTCCGTCGGGGACCCGACCTTCGGGGAGGATCTCGAGCAGGTCAGCCTGGCGGAGCAGGTCCCCCGAGAGGGCACCGTGCAGTCGGCCCGCTGGAGCAACGGGCGACTCGAGGTCTCCAACAGCCGGGTGGGGCGGCTCGAGGTACGCTCGGGGCCGACGAGCGAGATGGCCCACGCCTTCCTCCGGGTCAAGAGCGACCTGAGCGGAGGCGGCTGGGCGGAGCCCGTGTTCGCCCAGGGGCGCCTCGTCGGGGTCACCGCGTCGCAGGACGAGGAGTTCGCGAACGTGATCCCGGTGGAACTGATCCGAGCCTACCTTGCTCAGCACGGGGAAGGCATCCGGTACCGGGGATTCCCGCAACTGGGGTTCTCGTGGCAGGCCGCCAGCAGCGCGGCCCTGGCCGGCTACCTGGGCCTCGAGGGGCCCCCCCGCGGCGTCGTGGTCCTGGGTGTCCCGTGGGGCACGACCGGGTGCGGTATCCTCGAGCCTCGCGACCTGCTTCTCTCCGTCGGGGGACGGGACGTCGATGCAGAGGGGTACTTCGAGCATCCCGTCTACGGGCGGCTCCTGCTTCCGCACCTGATCTCCGCGGGCTACGCCGCCGGCGACCGGGTGAGCGCCCGCCTGATCCGGGCCGGCGAGACCCGAGACATCGAACTGACCCTCCGACGCTACCCGGAAGACTTGCGCCTCGTCCCGGGACGCCGCAGCGACCGCCCGCCTCCGTACGTGGTGGCCGGCGGCCTGGTCTTTCGAGAACTGGATGGGGACTACCTGGCCGCCTGGGGAAGCGAGTGGCGGGATCGCGCCGATCCGCGTCTCGTCACCTACTGGGAACTCTGGCGCGATGCCCAGTCGCAGGCCCGTCGACGCGTGATCCTCCTGACGAACGTGCTTCCCGACACCTACAATCTCGGCTACCACGGTCTCGCGAACCTGGTAGTCGAGAGCGTGAACGGCGTCCCGGCCACATCGCTGTCGTCCCTGGAGGAGGGCTTCCGGGCACAGGCGGACGGCGTCCACCGGATCCTGTTCGAGCCCAACCCGACCCGACGGGAAGTCGTTCTCGACGCGGCCGGGTACGAGGCGGCCACCAGCCGAATCCTCTCCCGCTACGGTGTTCCCGAGGGTACGCGCAGGGCGGGAAGTCCGCAGCCCGCGGAAGAACCCGTCTGCGACCCGGCACCGTGAACTGCGTGCGCCGCCTCCGGTGCGAGGGTCCCGGTGGGGCGCGAAGGGGTAGCCCGTGGCCCGAAACCCGAGGGGCATCGTCTTCGACTTCGGCAACGTCCTGTACCGGGTCGACTACGAGGCGATGGCCCAGCGCCTGGCCGGGGAGCGGGCTCCCTCTTTCCTGGCCGCCTTTCTGGGAGCCCCCGTCCAGATCGCGTACGAGACGGGGCGCATCGAACTGCCGGAGGTCCTCCGGCAACTGCGAGACGTGGGCTTCCCGGCGTCGCGACGGCGATTTCTCGACGCATACCTCGCCGTGTTTTCCCCCATCCCGGGAATGCGGGCGCTCCTGGAGCGCCTCGCCGGGCACCGGCCGCTGGGGCTCCTTTCCAACACGAGCCGGGTGCATGCGCAGGACTTCATCGAGACCACGAGGGAGTTCCGCAGCTTTCAGGCGCGGGCGTACAGCTTCGAGCTAGGCTGCATGAAGCCGGACCCTCGGACCTACCGGACCATCGCGCGCCGCCTCGGTCTGCCCCCGGAAGACCTCGTCTACGTCGACGACGTGGAGCCATACGCGCGAGCGGCCACGTCAGCGGGCATGGTCGGTGTTCGTTTCCTGGACGCCCCGCACCTTGCACGCACCCTCCTCGAGCTGGGCTTCTCGGAACTGGAGGGACTGGTTGCGTAAGCGGCCCCTTGCGTGGACTCCACCGGGACCGTCCGCTCCGGGAGAGGGAGATCCCTCTCTGTCTCCGGAAGTCGGCGAGACCCTGGACTGCCTGTGCGGTCACTGGAAGATCTTCCAGCTCCGGAGGGGCCACCGATACTCCACGGACGACCTCCTGACCGCCTGGTTCGCGGCCGACGCCGTCTCGAAGGAAGGGAGGGTGCCGGCGACGCAGTTGGACCTCGGCTGCGGGATAGGGTCCATCGGCATGCTTCTCCTGTGGCGCTTCCCGGAACTCCGCCTGGTGGGAATCGAAGCGCAGCGACACAGCGTCGACCTGGCCCGCCGGAGCGCCCGCTACAACGGGGTTGCGGACCGGGCGGAGATCCGTTGGGGCGACTTCCGGACGCCCTGCTCGCTGGCCGACATCGAGCGGTTCGACATCGTGACCGCCAGCCCGCCGTACCTCGTGGCGGGGGAGGGGCGCAGGAGCGACCGGCCCCAGCGAGGACCCTGTCGTTTCGAGGACCGCGGAGGCGTCGGCGCCTATCTCGAAAAGGCGGCCGCCCACCTCGCTCCGGGCGGCCTGGTGGCGTGGGTTCACGCGACGCGTTACACGGACGCCAACCTCCGGGCAGCTCGGGCCGCCGGATTTTCCTCGGTGGCTCTGCGACCCGTGGTGTTTCGCGAGGGGCGAGAGGGCGTGATTACTCTGTTCCGGGCAACGCTGGAGGGTGGCCGAAAGGAGCAGGCATTGGCGCCGCTGGTCGTCCGCCGGAGCGACGGGTCCTGGTCTGCCGACTACGAGGCCGTCCGGCGGGCGATGGGCTATCCCGTTTGACCCCCGGCACACCCCGGGGGACACGGCACCCTATGCTGCCTGACGACGGGAAAGGGTCTTGATCTCGCGCCACAGCCGGCGCTTGGCGTCGGGGCCGAATCCCTTGCGATCCGCCCACGCATCGAACGCTAGGCGCTTCTCAACGACTTGGGGCCGGTAGTCGTCGAGGAACTTCTCGGCAAGGTACATCGTGTATTCCTGCGTCATGGACACACCCTCCCAAGGTCGGACCACTTCGCGAATGGTGAAAGTTATAACGATCACATGATAGCGATTCTTCCCGGTCGCGTCAACGGGGAGGCCCCGCAGGTCTGCGGGCGGGCCACGGGAGGGTTTGCCGGGCGGAAACATTCGGGTATCGTTTCTCGCAGCAGGCGGGAGAATCGAGGAGGACTCATGCGGTCCAGGGAAGAGAAGCTGCAGCGCCTGGTGTGCGCGGAACATTGCAGGTTCTTCAAGCCGTGGCGGGAGGAGGATCGCCGCTGTGGAGGTAATCGCTGGCTGCTCGAGAAGGCAAAGGTGGCGGAGGGAATCCTGGACCCGCTGGAGCGGCTTCGAGGTTGCAGGCCGGTTCTGCCGCTCAGGGCCGACGCCCTGCTCCTTCGGACCGTCTGCTCCCGCTGCGAATTCTATCCGGAGGACTGCCGCTACCGCAGCGGAGCATCGACCCGGGAGGGGATTCCCTGCGGCGGAATCGTCGTGATGGACCTCCTGCTGGAGCGCGGGCATCTCTCCGCGGCGGAATTGCACGATCCCCCATGGCTGAGAGGCCCCCACGCGGAGGAGCGCTGCTGACGGCCCTCCTTCCCGTGCGCCGGGCTCCCCCTCGCCCGGTCGGCCGGGTCACCGGGGAACCTTCCCCTCCCCCCTACCCGACACGGAGTGTTCCCTGAGGATGGCCGCGGCGGATACCGTTCGGGTCCCCAAGCACCTCAGGATCGACGAAGCCTGGGACGGGCTCGTAGCCTTCGAGGCCGTGCGCCGGGCCTTTCCGGAGGTTTCCCCCCGGGAGGTCTTCCGCAAGGCGAGGCTCGGCGAGTTGCTGCACAACGACCGCCCCTGCAGCCCACTCCAGGCCCTTCACCGCGGGGATCGCCTCACCGTCGTCCTTCACCGCCCCCCCAAACCCCTCTCCCTCGCTCCCCTGCGGGAGGGAGAGGAGGTGGAAACCGCCGCGGGCCCCTTCCGGGTCGTGTGGGAGGACCGTGACCTCCTGGTGGCGGGAAAGCCGGCGGGGTGCACCAGCCACCCTGCCCTGGGGACGAAGGGAGACACCCTGCTCGAGCGAATACGATCCCATCTCGGGACACGACCCGAGGACTCCTTTCAACCGGCCCTGGCCAATCGCCTCGACATCCAGACTTCGGGGATCGTGCTCGTCGGGAAGAACCGCGCGGCCCAGCAGCGACTGGGCCGGAACCTGCAGAAGGGAAACGTCCAGAAGTTCTACGTGACGGTTGCGGGCGGCGCGATCCAGCCGGCGCGGGGGGAGATCCGCCGGCCGCTCGTGCGCCGGCCGGACTCTCGAGATCTGGCCCGGTTTCCCCAGGGACACCCGCGGACCGTGCCGGTTCTCCAGGAGGCCGCCACCCGCTACCGCGTCCTCGAGCGGTTGCCGCAGCCCCTTCGGGCCACGCTGCTCGAAATCGAGCTTCTCACCGGACGAACCCACCAGATTCGGCGCCACCTGGCCTTCCTCGGGCACCCGGTGGCGGGAGACCGCCGATATGGAGACCCGGAACTCAACGCCGACCTGGTTTCGGTGGGAGGGTTGGCCCGCATGTTCCTCCACGCCCACCGCGTCACCCTGCCCCACCCGACCACGGGGCAGAGGATGGAGTTCCGCGCGCCGCTTCCGGAAGATCTCGCGTCGTGTTTGAGATGTCTGGGAGGGAACTGGAGCGGGAAAGACGACGGGGGTGGCAGCGCCTGAGGGAGGAATCTCTCGGCCTCAGTCCTCGCAGGTCTTGCGCACCCAGTCGTCGATGAGTTGCGCTTCTTCTTCCGGGAGATCGACGAACTGGAGCCCGAAGCCCGGCGGCCGGTGAGACTCCGGCTGGTAGCCCCGATTCCACACGACCCGGGCGCGGCAACGGAAGGTCCGCTGCAGGCCGGGCAGGCCGAATTGGATCTCGTGGATCTCCCCGATCGGTCGCCGCTTCGTCGTCGAGATGAAGAGACCGCCGCGACTGACGTCCAACGCGTACCCGAAGAAGACCTCGATCCCGCAGATGCAGCGCGCTTCGCGCACGACGACGGGGCTCCTCGGGTGGACCCGGCGATCCGACTGTTTGACGTCTTCGGGGTTGATCTTAGTCGCGCGCATCCAACCGCTTTCGGAACAGGAGGTGGCGCTCGAAATATACGGTTTCGAACGACGGCAGACTAGGGAAGAGCGTCTCCGCGGCGCCCAGAAGCAGGTAGCCCCCTGGGACGAGCGCCTCGCTGAGTCTTCGGTAGGCCGCGGTGCGGGCGGCGGTGTCGAAGTAGATCGCCACGTTCCGGCAGAACACGGCGTGAAAGCATCCCCGTGGGGGATCGTCCGAAATCAGGTTCATGCGGCTGAAGCGCACTCGGGAGCGCACCTGGGGACGTACCCGGGCGTGCCGGTCGCCGACCGGGTCGAAGAAGCGTTCGATCTCGTCCTCCCCCAACCCCCGTCGCAGCTCCTCCCTCGCGTAGACGCCTTCACGAGCTCTCTCGAGCGCCGCCGCGGAGATGTCGGTCGCCCAGACGTCCAGGTCCACCTGTCCCCCTTCGACCTCGTCCCAAAGCGACATGGCAGCGCTGTACGCCTCCTGGCCGCTGCTGCACCCGGCGCTCCACAGGCGGAGCCGGGTCGGTTCGCCGCTCCCCTGGGCAACCTCCGGGACGACCTTGTAGCGGAGGGCACGGAAGGGGATTCGGTCTCGGAAGAAGCTGGTTTCTCCGGTGACGACGGACTGAACCAGGATCTCCGCGAGGTCCGCGTGATCCTCGAGCAGGGGGGGCAGGTCGCCCCAGCCCCGGCAGCCGAACCGCCGGTACAGCCCCTTGAGCCGGCCGGCGATGAAATAGTCCTTCCCCGGGCCCAACCGGATTCCGGTCAGGCGGTACACCACGCCGCCGATCCGTTCCAGGGAGTCGGCGTCGGGCGGCGGCGGGTCGCTGTACAGTGCGGCTTCTGTCATGGCACGTTCTCAAGATCACACTCTGGATCGGCTCCGCGAGCGCTGGGCTTGAGGCACTCCTTGCCGGGTTGGACCGGATCGTGCATCCTCGGGGGGCCTTTTTCGGGAGCGGGAGCATGCGGGTCATCATCGTCGGCGCCGGCGAGGTGGGATTCCACACCGCCGAGCGTCTCTCCCAGGAGGGTCACGACGTCGTCCTCGTGGAGAGCAGCCCTGAGAGGCTGCGTGAGGCCGAGGAGCGCCTCAACGTCATGGCCCTCGGCGGGAGCGGAGCCAACGCGGATACGCTGGAAGAGGCCGGCATCCGCGAGTGCCACATCTTCATCGCGGTCACCGACGTCGACGAGGTCAACATGATCGCGTGCCTGCTGGCTCGCGAGTACGGGGTACCTACGAAGATCGCCCGGGTGAAGTCGCTGGGCTACACGTCCCGCGACGCGGTTCTCGACGCCGAGAAACTCGGGATCGAACTCCTCATCAACCCCCTGGAGGCGCTGGCGCACGACCTCACCGCGATCGCGGGCCACGCAGCCGCGATCGAGGTCGCGGAGTTCGCGGAAGGTCGGATCTTCTTCGTGGGGTACCCGATCGACGCGGAAAACCCGATCTGCGGCCTGTCGCTGGCGGATCTGCGGGAACTGCGCGCGATGTACCCGTTCGTGATCGCCGCCATCACCCGAGGGACCCGGACCCTGATCCCTAGGGGAGACCAGGTCATCGAACCCGGCGACCACATCTTCCTCGTCATGAAGAGCACGGACCACCCGAGCGTCCGCTACCTCCTCGGGTTCGACAAGGGAACGGTACGCCGGGTGTTCGTGCTGGGCGGAGGAGAGGTGGGCTGCCGCGTTGCGGAGCACTTCGAGACTTTGGGCATGCAGGTCTCGGTCGTGGACCCCAGCCGATCGGTCTGCGAACGATTGGCGGAAAGACTGGGAAGCACGACGGTCCTGAACACGGAGATCACGGACGTGGGTGCACTCGTAGCCGAGGGCCTCGACAAGACCGACGTAGTGCTCGCCACCACGGAGAACGAAGAGTCCAACATCCTGGCTTCTCTTCTCGCCAAGCGCCACGGAGCCCGCAGGGCCCTGTGCGTGGTGAACCGGCCCGCCTACGTCTCCCTGGTTCCGGCCCTGGGGATCGATGCCTGCGTCAGTCCGCGCCTGTCCACGGCCAGTGCCATCCTCAAGTACGTACGGCGAGGTGGCGTGCTGAGCGTCGCCACCGTGGAGGAGAACCAGGCGGAGGTGATGGAGATGCTCATCACCACGAACGCCGCCTGGCTCGGGAAAGCCCTCAAGGAGATCACGTTCCCCCAAGGCGCCATCGTCGCCGCGGTGGTGCGAGGGGCCGAGGCGTTCATTCCCACGGGGGACACCGTGCTGGAGGCGGGGGACCGAACGGTGGTCTTCGCGTTGCCCGATGCGGTGGTCAGCGTGGAGAACTTCTTCGGGGCCGGATGAACATCCCCGTTCTCGCCCGGGTCCTAGGGGCCCTCAGCGTGTTCCTGGCCGGAATCCTCCTGTTGCCCCTGGCCTTGTCCGTGGCCGACGACGACGGGATGTGGCTGGCCATCGCGTCGACCACGGTGTTGGCGGTATTGCTGGGGGCGGCGCTGCTCTTCTCCGCCCGCCGGGCGAAACCCGAACTCACCCACCGGGAGGGTTTCGCCGTGGTGACCCTGGGCTGGGTCCTGTACGGGGTGCTCGGCGGGCTGCCGTACCGGTTCTCGGGGGTCGCCCCCACGCTGGCGGACGCGGTCTTCGAGTCCCTCTCCGGCTTCACCACCACCGGAGCGACGATCCTGACGGACATCGAGATCGTGCCGCGGAGCCTTCTCTTCTGGCGCGCACTGACTCACTGGATGGGCGGCATGGGGATCATCGTGCTCGGGCTCGCGATCCTGCCCATGCTCGGGGTCGGCGGCATGCAGCTGTTCCGGGCCGAGGTTCCCGGCCCGACTGCGGACCGTCTCCGGCCGCGCATCCAGGACACCGCCAAACTCCTATGGGGCGTCTACGTGGGGCTCACGGGCCTGGAGGCTCTGCTGCTCCTCCTCGGCGGCATGGACTGGTTCGACGCGTTGTGCCACGCGTTCGCGACGCTCGCCACCGGAGGGTTCTCGACCCGCAACGCCAGTGTCGGGGCTTACGGCAGCGCGTACGTAGACGCCGTCGTGACGTTGTTCATGTTCCTGGCGGGCGTCAACTTCGCGCTCCATCACGCCGTCCTGGCCGGGCGGTCCTGGAAGGCCCTGCGAAACGAAGAGCTTCGCTTCTACACGTATCTGACCCTCGGTGCGGTCGCCGTGCTGATGGCAGCCAACGCGACCGGCCCCTACCCCAACGTTCTCCAGAACCTCCGGTACAGTTCCTTTCAAGCCGTATCCATCCTGACCACGACCGGGTTCGGCACCGCGGACTACGAAACCTGGCCGTTCGTCGGACAGGTGCTCCTCGTTCTGCTCATGTTCATCGGAGGATGCGCCGGGTCGACCGGGGGAGGCATGAAGGTCAGCCGCGTCCTGCTCCTCCTCAAGCACGCGGCCACCCAGGTGTGGGCACTGATCCATCCACGGGGGGTGCGGGTGGTCAAGCTGGACAAGCGTGCGGTGCCGCCCGGCGTGCTCCAGGGCGTGCTGGGCTTCTTCGCGCTGTACCTTCTCGTTACCGGAGCGGGCTCCCTGGGGATGGCCGCCACCGGCGTGGAACCGGTGACGGCCGTAGCCTCGGTGATCGCCTGTGTCGGCAACATCGGCCCCGGCCTCGGTAACGTCGGACCCGTGGAGAACTACGCCCACCTTCCTCAGACGGGGAAATTCCTGCTGACCTTCTGCATGCTGCTGGGTCGGCTCGAACTCTTCACGGTCCTGGCGCTCTTCTTTCCCAGCACGTGGCGGCGCTGAGGGCGTGGAGACCCTGCTCGTCGCCGCAAACCGCTGCCGGGACCCGGAGCCTGTGATGCCGTTGGGAGCCTGCCTGGTGGCCGAAGCGGCGAGGCTCGCGGGTCACCGGGTCCGATTGCTGGACCTGATGTTCACCTCTCGCCCCGAGGCCAAGCTCCGAAGCACGGTCCGCCGAATGCGTCCGGACGTGGTGGGGCTCTCGCTCCGGAACCTCGACAACGCCGACGCCCGGGAACCGCGCTTCTACGGAACGGAGGCCCGTGCACTGGTCCACGTCGCCCGGGAGGCCGGCGCCGGGCAGGTAGTGCTGGGCGGGAGCGCCGTGGGCATCGCTCCCGAGGCGCTGCTGCGTTTCACCGGTGCCCGCTGGGCCATCGTGGGTCCCGGGGAGAGCGCCTTCCCGGCCTTCTTGAAGGCGCTGGAAGAGGGCCGGGACCCAGCCCGGCTACCCGGCGTGGCGGAGTGCCGACACCTGCATTTCTCGGGGCCACTGCCGGTGGCGACGACGACGCCGGGCCCGATTTCCGAACTGGACCGCCGGATCTCCCTCGGCCCGTACCGGCGGCGCCTGGGAGTCAGCCCGATCCAGACCAAGCGCGGCTGCCCGTTCGCCTGTGTCTACTGCACCTATCCCCGCCTCGAGGGAACGGCGTACCGTCTGCGCGACGCGCACGACGTGGCCGAGGAACTGGCCGGTCTGAAGCGGCGGGGAATCCGCCACGTGGAGGTCGTGGACAGCGTCTTCAACGCACCCGCCGATCATGCGCACTCCATCTGCGAGGCCGTGGCCAGCCAGAAGGCGACACCGGCGTTGATCTCCCACAACCTGACGCCGGCGGGGCTCGACCCTCCCATGGTGACGGCGCTCCACAGTGCCGGGTTTCGCGCCCTCGGGGTGACGGCCGAGAGCGCGGCCGATCCCGTGCTGCGGGGTCTCGGCAAGGGCTTCGGGGCAGACGACGTGTGGAGGGCGGCGGAGGTCCTCCGGCACAGCGGCATCCCGGTGCTCTGGATCTTCCTCCTCGGAGGGCCGGGGGAGACCCTGGACACCGCGAGGCAGACCCTCCGCTTCGCCCGCGAGGCCCTGGGCCCCAGGGATGCCGCGTTTTTCGGGGTTGGGGTGCGCGTGTACCCGGGCACGGCCCTGGAGGCCATCGCTTCCCGAGAGGGACAGATTCCGGCCGGATCCGAGGACCTCCTGCGACCCGTTTTCTACTTCAGCCCGTCGGTGGAGCGGACGGCCCTGGAGACCCTGGTGCGGGACGCCGTGAGCTCCGACCGGCGGTTCCTGGCCAGTGGGGCTCCGGGCTGGTCGCTGATCCCGATTCTCCGGCGGGTGGCCGGAGCCGTCGGGGCCGCGCCTCCGCTGTGGCTGCACGCCGCCCGTATTCGAACGCTTCTCGGCCTTGCGGGGATCGGCTGATGTCCTTCCAGGCCCGCGTCGTCTCCGTGGGGACCGCGCT
>CAZGRT010000063.1:0-3376 GCA_964528225.1 uncultured Thermodesulfobacteriota bacterium
TTCCAACTCGCCCAGAAGACCACCACCGTGGCCTTGGAGCCGAGGCTCTCGGACAGTGCCACGCTCTTCCCGTCCAGGGTCTCCAGGCGGAAGTCCTTCACGGTGTCGCCGACCTCGATGCGCTTGAAGGCCGACGCGGGAACCGGCGGCAGCAGGGCCGCGGCGACGAGTGCGGTCAGCAGGATTCTGTGCACGGATAGCTCCTTCTCCACGCGTGGCCTACCGGATGACTCGGCAGTTTTCGATCGACCCGGCGCCGGACTTGAGTCCCGTCGGCGACGCCCGGGCTCCCGCAGGATCGCCGCCGGGCGTCAAGGGGGCCCGCGCAAGCGCTCCAGGATGACCCGCATCACCTGGAAGTTCCGGCCCTCCTCGCGCTCCACCTGCTGGAAGAAGGGGCACTCCAGGCACCGGGTGAACTTCTGGCTCCCCGAGCGCGGGACCGACCCCATCCGCTCGACGCACCCGGTGCCCGGAACCCCCCAGCACGCCCGGCCCCCGTTGAGGCCGCGGTTCACCGTGTCCAGGCGGCTCTCCGCGGCAGCCGGGCAGACGCCCTCCTGCTCGGTGCGGCCACCGCCGGGATCCCGGCCGCAGCCCATGATCTCCCAGCAGTTCGCTCGCCTCACATCCCCTCCCCCGAACTCCCCCGCAGCCCCGCCAGGCGCTTCGTCCCGCGCGCCCCCCGGCGCGCGGACGAGCGGGGCTCGGCCGGCTACTCCGCCTTCTTGGGCTTCTTGGCCTTCTTCTTGGGCGGCTCGGCGGGCGCTTCGACCGGCGCCGGCTTGGCCGGTGCTGCTGCAGCGGCGGCCTTCTCCGCCTTGGCCCGGGCCCGGTCGGCGTTTCGCTGCTCCTTGGCGGCGATGGTGGCCAGGCGATAGTTCGCCTTCCGGACCGCGGCCTTCCCCTGCCGCACCCCGGCGTCGCGCTTGATCGTGCCCTCGTCCTCGCCCCCCTGCTCCAGCAGGGCCACCCGGGCGGCGAGCTTCTTCTCTGCCGCTGTCTTCTGGGCCTCCAGGTGGATCTTCGACTTCAGGTTCATGGGAATCTCCCTCTCCCTCACAATGCGGGACCGTCGCCGACGGGCCCCGCGAGGCGCTCTGCGTTCGGGGTCGGCGCCCGACTCGGACCCAGTAAGCTATTCTCTCGACGGGTCCGCTGTCAAAAGGGAGGACGGTTCGAACCACTGCCGGGACGGCGAGATGGGCCCGGACTGGGGTCCGGAGGGAAGCGGTGCGGGGGAGGCTCGACTGCGCTCAGTCCGAAACGCAGTTCTTTCCCTTGGCCTTGGCCCTGTAGAGGGCCTGGTCGGCCGCAGCGATCAGGTCGAGGGTCTGCTCGCCGTGCTCGGGGAACGCGGCCACGCCGATGGAGATCGTGGGCCGCAGGGGGATGCCGTCCTTCACGAGGCCTGCCCGCTCGACGGCCCGGCGGATCGCCTCGGCGGCGCTCCGTCCCTCCTCGGATCCGTGACCGGGCAAGAAGGCCGTGAACTCGTCGCCCCCGAAGCGGCACGCGTGACCGCGCGTGCCGACAGCGCGCCCGATGATCTCGCCCGCCTTCTGGATGCAGTACGCGCCGAAGAGGTGGCCGTGGGTGTCGTTGATCGGCTTGACGCGGTCGAGGTCCATCATGAGGATCGCGAGGGGCCGGCGGCGCTCCCGCGCCAGGGCCAGCGCCTGGTCCAGGCAGCAGTCGAAGGACTGCTTGGACTCGAGGCCCGTGAGGGGGTCGGTGGAGACCAGTTGCTCGACCTCCCGGTGGAAGTCCACCTCCAGGGGGTCGGCAAGGGAGAACCGGATGACGGTGCGGCCGACGAACACCTTCTGGCCGCTCGCCAGGGGAGCGCAGCCACGCACGAGGCTCCCGTCGACCCGGGTGCCGTTGGTGGACCCCAGGTCCTCGACCCGGAACGCGCCCCCCTCGGGCACCACCCGGGCGTGGCGCCGGGAGGTGCCGGGGTCCAGGAGTGGGAGGTCGCAGGAGGCCTCGCGGCCGATCACGACCGGCCCCTCCACCACGAGGTTGCGCCCCATGTCGGCGCGGGCGCCCCGGATCACGGTGAGGAACGCGGTCCGGGCGGCCGGGGCCGCCACGTCGGAGGGGACGCACAGGGTCTTGCCGGGGTCGTGGCTTTCCGCGGGGCTCTGCATGGCTCCTGCTCCTGGTCGGTCCGCCCCGGCCCCGAGGTCCGGCGGGGGCGCACCCCTTCTCTTCGGCGCCTGCGCCGACGCGCTTGACCCGGGCAACGCGTCTCTCCCGTTGCCTTCCGTCGCCCCAAGACGTCTAATGGAGGGCCAGTTCCGCTCGGCCGCTGCAAACCCCTTCTCCCCGGGAACCGCCATGAGAACCACAGAAGACCTCAGAGTGCGGGCCATGAGCCCCATCGTCGCCCCGGAAGACCTGAAGAGGGTCTTCCCCCTGACCGAGTCGGCCGCGGAGTTCGTGTTCCGGTCGCGCCGCCAGATCCTCGACCTGATGTACGGACGCGACCCGCGGCTGATGGCCGTGGTGGGCCCGTGCTCGCTCCACGACCCGAAGGCGGCCCTCGACTACGCCGAGCGCCTCGCCGCGCTGGCCCGGGAACTGGAGGACCGGCTCTTCGTCGTGATGCGGGCGTATTTCGAGAAGCCCCGTACCCGCGTGGGGTGGAAGGGCCTCATCAACGACCCGGACCTCGACGGGACCTACCGCATCTCCAAGGGGCTGGGCGTGGCGCGGCGCCTACTGTGCGAGATCACCGAACTGGGGCTCCCCGTGGCCACGGAGACGCTCGGCCCCATCAACCCCCAGTACCTGGCCGACCTCATCAGCTGGGGCTGCATCGGCGCGCGCACGAGCGAGTCCCAGATCCACCGGGAGATGGTCAGCGGGCTCTCCTTCCCGGTGGGGATCAAGAACTCCACCAACGGGAACCTGGACAACGCCATCGACGCGATCAAGGCCGCGAGCCAGTCCCACAGCTTCCTGGGCATCACCCACGACGGGCGGGCCGCCATCGTGCACACGGCGGGCAACCCCGACGTCCACATCGTGCTCCGGGGCGGGGGCGGCCGCCCCAACTACTCCCCGGAGGACGTGGCCCGCACCGAGGCGCTGCTGGCGGAGGCGGGGCTTCCCGCGGCGATCCTCGTGGACTGCAGCCACGCCAACTCGGGCAAGGACCCGGCGCGCCAGGGCGAGGTGGCCGAGAGCGTGGTGCGGCAGGTGGCCGCAGGGAACCGTTCGGTCTTCGGGTTCATGGTGGAGAGCAACCTGGAGGGGGGAAACCAGCCCATCCCCGAAGACCTGCGCAAGCTGCGCTACGGCGTCTCGGTGACGGACAAGTGCGCGGACTGGGCGACCACCGAGGCGCTGCTACGCGCCGCCCACGCCG
>CAZGRT010000064.1:0-8578 GCA_964528225.1 uncultured Thermodesulfobacteriota bacterium
GACATCGGGCTCGATGGACAGCGCCGCCACGTCCGCCTCGAAACCTGCGGCGATGGCCCGGGACTGCGCGCCGCTGCCGAGATAGGACTCCTCGAAGCGCACGTCCTCGCCGGTACGGGCCTTCCAGTGCTCCCGAAAGGCGGGAAGAATTGCGCTCCCGTACACTTCCCGCGGCGTCGTGTACCCCGCGAGCGTCAACTTCCGCGAGGAGCCGTCTTGCTCCCTCGCGCTCGGCCGGCATCCGGCCAGGCCCAGCGCCAGCAGGAGAACACCTGCGACCTCCCAGACACTTCGCTCGCCGAGCATCTCCCCGCCTCCTCTCCCCCGCCGGACGCACGGCTCCTCGGGGCCCACTCCAGCAGAGCAAGAACAGGACCACCCCCCCTCTTCGCCCGAAATAGACCGTGATTCCAGATAGTTACCAGTTGCAGGCGATGCGTGTGAATTCTTCTAGCATATTTGCTCGATACGGCCCATCATATTTGACGAATAACAGCCCTTTCCAAGCATATTTAACGGATCATGGAGGAGCGCGTGGACCTGGCGCTCGAGGTCTGGCGGGAGGTCGGGAGGCACCTGGAGGTCGGGGATTCCGTGGGCCGCATCTCCGAGCTCTTGCAGCCCCGCATCCCCCACGCGACCCTGTCGATTCGCGGCCTGGTCGCCGCAACGCAGCGGGTGGAGACCCTCGCCGTCGCCGGTCCGGGCGGCCCCGGGACGGAGGGCGCAGGGCGGGTGGATCTGACCCCGTCCGGGTTCATCGCCCTGGAGAACTGGTGCCGCCCCGGAACCGACGTGGCGGATTGCCTGCCCCGGGGGGAGGGTCCCCTGGCGCTCCTGGCGCCGACCGGCGCGGCAGGCTACGCCCTGGCCGGCGCACTCGCCTTCCAGGGCACGCCCCTCGGCGCCGTCGTGGTGGCCCGCAGCGCCCGCCCCTTCACGGCCGAAGAACGGGCGCTGCTGCGCCAGCTCCTCGAACCCCTGGCGGCGAACGTGGCCAACCACCGGAGGCTCCACGAACTCGAGCGACTCCGGGAAGCCGTTGAGGCCGAGAAGCGGGCCCTCCTGTCGCGCCTGGAACGCGACGACATCTCCGACGGGATCGTGGGCGGCGAGAGTGGCCTTCGCGAGGTCATGGCGCGGGTCGAGCAGGTCGCCCCCACGGACGTGCCGGTGCTCATCCTCGGGGAGACCGGGAGCGGCAAGGAGGTCGTCGCCCGGGCGATCCACGCCCGCTCCCGCCGCTCCGGGGGCCCCATGGTCCGGGTCAACTGCGGGGCGATCCCCTCGGAACTCGTGGACTCGGAGCTCTTCGGCCACGAGCGGGGGAGCTTCACGGGGGCCGTGGCGACCCGGAAGGGCTGGTTCGAGCGCGCCGACGGCGGCACGCTCTTCCTCGACGAGATCGGGGAGCTCCCTCCCCCGGCCCAGGTGCGGCTGCTCCGGGTGCTGCAGGACGGGATGATCGAACGGGTCGGCGGGCAGCGCACCCTCACCGTGGACGTCCGGGTGGTGGCCGCCACCAACGAGGACCTGGCCGCGCTGACGGCCCGGGGGGCCTTCCGCCGCGACCTCTGGTACCGGATCGGCGTGTTCCCCCTCCGGCTGCCCCCGCTGCGCGACCGCCCACAGGACATCCCGGCCCTGGCCGCCCACTTCGCGTGGAGGGCGGGGAAGCGCCTGGGGTCCGGTCCCCTCATCCCCTCGGCCGCGGACCTGGACCTCCTGCTCGCCTACCCCTGGCCGGGAAACGTTCGGGAACTCGCGGCCGTGATCGAGCGGGCGGCCATCCTCGGCGGTGGCAAGCGTCTCGAGGTCGCCAACGCCCTGGGCGTCGCCGACGCCCGGGACCCTGCCGTGGTCCCGCCCTCTCCGGGGGAAAAGAGTCCGGCGTCGACGGAATCCCCACCCCGCCTCGAAACCCTGGCGCAGGCCATGGCCCGCCACATCGAGAAAGCCCTGGAGGCAACGCGGGGGCGCGTCGAAGGCCCGGGAGGGGCCGCGCGGCTCCTCGGCATCAACCCGCACACCCTGCGAGCCCGGATGCGAAAGCTCGGGGTCGAGTGGCGCCGCTTCCGGAAGGCCCCTGCCGAACGTCCCTAACTCGAGCTCGAGAGTCCCCCCAGGGTCTCCCCCGCCCCCCCTTCCGCCAGGATCCGCTCGGCCCGCTCCAGCAGACGGGCGGCGTCTCCCTCCGCCGGGTTCCAACCCAGGGCCACCATACTGGCGCGATCGACCCCGGGCAGATTCCGAAGGCGCTCGCCGAGGGCATCGAACGTGCCCTTGTCGGTCTCTTCCAGAACCGCGTACACGCGGCCCGCCATGCTCTCGACCCAGTCGCCGCCCCGGAGCACCGTTCGCAGGACGCGGCAGAACTGCTCCGGGCTCTCTCCCGGACCCGGGCGGAACACAAGGAGCCCGAGCCGGGCGTCCCGGCGCCGGGCCGCCCCCATCCGGGACTCCAGCAAGGACCGGAAGCGGTCGCGCCCCGACGTCTCGGCGCGGGGGATCGCCGACGCCACGCGGTCCACGAGGCCCATGAGGGTCCTGAGGCGCTCCAGCCCTTCGCGTGCATCTGCCGCGCCTTCGTGGAAGAGCGCGAACCGAGCCCCGGGGGGCTCCGGCAGGGGGAAGACCCAGAAGGGGCCCGCCGCGACCGGCTCCGCCGCCCCGCCCGCTTCCCCCCAATGCTCCAGGAGCCGTCGCGCCAGCCCGGGCCGGTCGTCGGAGGCGAGAGCATGAACCCGCAGGCGCCAGTCCTCCGCGTCCTCCTGGACCTCGAGCAGAGCCCCGACCGCCGCGTCACGGAGGGCCCACGAGGCCAGGGCGTCCCGGAGGTCCCCACCCTTCGCCCGGGACTCCAGCAGCGCCTCCACCGCCGCCAGGAGGTCGGGGCTCCTTCGCGCCGACGCCGGGACACCCACCCCGGCCTCTCCCCCGACCGACGGGGCCGCCGCGGGTCCGCTTCCCCGGCGGACCTCCGTGCCGGGCCGCCGCTCGAACGCCTCCCACAACTCCTGGAGGACCGGTTCGGTGAGGGGCCTTCCCACGATCCTGCCCGGCAGAGCCCCCTGCTCGACGTCGGCCTCGCAAACCCAGGCGATTCGCACATCGGGGCTCGCCCCCCGCACGCGGGACGCGTACCAGGAAGGGGCGGACGGCACCGCATCGGCCGCGCAGAGGAAGACCCGGAAGGGCCGGACCCGGAAGAGGTCCAGGGCCGCGTAGGCATCGGGAGCCGCCACGACGTCCGCCCCCCGGCGGCGCAGGAAGGCGGCGGCGAACCGCTCCTCCTCGGCGCGAGAGAGGAGCAGGAGCACCGGTATCGGGTCGCCGCAGGCAGGGACGTCCGGCTCCAGGAGCGCGCGGCGCTCCTCGTCGGTGAGCAGGGCGCGGGGAGAAAGGGAGGCGCTCACGGCGGCCAGCCCCGGACGTCCGCGCCGGTCTTCACCCCTGGGCCCTATCGTAGCGGGAGAAGACCATGGTGAAGGTCGCCCTCCCCTGGGTCAGGGAGCGGAGGTCCGTGGAGTAGCCGAACATCCTGCGCAGCGGCACGAGGGCCTCGATCTCGGTGGTGCCCCGGCCCGCCGTCATGCCCTGCACCTCGCCCCGACGGGCGTTCAGGTCGCCGAGCACTTCCCCCACGTTCTCCTCCGGCGTCACCACGTCCACGCGCATCAGGGGCTCCAGCAGCACCGGCCCGGCACCCTGGCACGCCTCGCGGAACGCCTGGTTCGCGGCCACCTTCACCGCCATCTCGCTGGCCGTGGCCTCCTCGGCCTCCAGGCGGGTCACGTAGGCGCGTACGTCCTCCACGGCGTGCCCTGCGAGCACCCCGCTCAGCAGCGCCTCCCGGACCCCCCCGAGCACCGCCTCGGCCAGGGGTTGGGAGACCGCCGGGGAGCCCTCGGCGAACTCCACCTGGTTGCCCTCGCCCCGGCTTCCGGCCTCGACCCGCACGGAGACCGCCGCCCGGTGCCTCTTGTCGCCCAGGGTCCGGTCGAACTCCGCGTTCCCCTCGGCCGCACCCGCCACGCTCTCCTTGTACACCACCTGGGGCTTGCCCACGTGGACCGGGACGTTGAAGTCGTCCTCCATCCGGCGGACGAGCACCTCCAGGTGCAGTTCGCCCATGCCCGAGATCAGGGTCTGCCCGGTCTCCTCGTTCACCTCGTGGCGAAACGAGGGGTCCTCCTCCCCCAGGCGCTCGAGGACCTCCACCAGCTTGTCCTCGTCCTGGCCTCGCTGCGGTTCCACGGCCACGCTGATCACCGGGGTGGCGAAGGCGATCGTCTCGAGGAGCAGGGGATGGTCCTGGTCGCAGAGCGTGTCGCCGGTGACCGTCCACTTGAGTCCGGTCAGGGCGACGATGTCGCCCACGAGGACCTCTTCGGTGCGGTCCTTCTTGTCCGCATGGACCCGCAGGATCGCCGCGGGCTTCTCCACCCGGCGCCGCGTCGCGTTGTAGAGCCGCCCCCCCCGATACGCACCCGAATAGGCGCGGACATAGGTGAGCTTGCGCCCCGGCTCCTGCTGGATCTTGAAGGCGAGGGCCGCGAACGGCGCCCCGAGGTCCGCCTCCCTCCACTCGTCGGCCCCCGTCTCCGGGTGGACCCCGTGCACCGGCGGAACCTCGAGGGGACTCGGAAGGTATTCCACGACCGCGTCCAGGAGCATCTGCACGCCCTTGTTCCGGAGGGCCGCGCCGCTCAGCACCGGCACGATCCGGTTCTCCAGGGTCAGCCGGCGGACGACCGGGCGCAGGGCGTCGGCACCGGGCCATCGGCCCTTCAGGTAGGCCTCGGCGACCCCGTCGTCGAAGTCGCCGAGGGTGCCGAGAAGAGCCTCGCGCCCCTGCTCCAGGAGGGTCAGTTCCTCCCCTTCGGGGGCCCGCCGCACGGGGTGGGCACCCTGGTCCGACTCCTCCCACGTCACCGTCTCCCCGGCGAGGAGATCCACGCAGGCGCGAAACTCCGACTCGCTGCCGACGGGAACCGCCAGGGGGACGGGGCGTGCCCGGAGCTTGGCCTCCAGACTCCCGACGCTGGCCGCGAAGTCGGCTCCGACCCGGTCCATCTTGTTCACGAAACACAGCCGCGGCACCCGGTAGTGTTCGGCCTGGCGCCACACGGTTTCGGTCTGGGGCTCCACGCCGGAGACCGCGTCGAGCACCACCACCGCGCCGTCCAGAACCCGCAGGCTCCGCTCCACCTCGATGGTGAAGTCCACGTGACCCGGCGTGTCGATCAGGTTGAGCTCGTGCCCCTTCCACTCCACACGGGTCGTGGCCGCCGTGATCGTGATGCCGCGCTCCTGCTCCTGCTTCATCCAGTCCATCACGGCCTGGCCGTCGTGGACCTCCCCGATCTTGTGGGTGCGCCCCGTGTAGTACAGGACGCGCTCGCTGATGGTCGTCTTCCCCGCGTCGATGTGGGCGAAGATCCCGAAGTTGCGAATCCGGTTGAGTCGCCGGAGCTCCGACATGGTTGTGGCCCTCTCAGTTCGCGCCCGACGTCCACCGGGGATCGGCTCCAAGGGGTTCGGAGATCTTCACGTGGCCCGCCAGGGTGTCCCGCTCCTCTCCCCCGACGAGGATCTGGACGGCGCGGACCCCCGGCACGTTCTCTGCCAGGGTGTGGACCAGGGCGAACACCGTCAGCACCTCTCCCGAAGCGCCGCCCGGCTCGAAGGTGGTCAGCTCCGGGTCGAAGTCGAGAACCGCCACCCCGTCCTCCCCGAGGTACGCGCCCTTCAGCCGGGCGCCCTTGGGGAGCACGGGCGCGCCGTCGCCCCTCGGCCCCTCGGCCAGCGCCTGCACCAGGGAGTGCATGGCCGAAACCGCGTCCGTGGCGCCCCCCAGCCGTCGGCGTTCGGGCACCAGCCGGCTCCACCGGGGGTCTGCGAAGTACAGGGTGAACTCCCGCCCCAACTCCCCGCGGAGAGCCCGCGGGAGGAGCCGCTCCACCGTGCTCCGATCGAGGCTGCCGCGCCCCAAAACCAGATACCCGGCGCCTGCCGCGACGAGGAGGGCCCCCAGCACCCAGGGCCAGGCCCTCCGGCCCCGCCCTTCGCGGGCGCGGCGCCTCAACGCCCGTCGCCTCGAGGGCTGCGTCGGCTGCTGGGGTTCACCGGACATCGTCACCTCCCGTCCAAAGCGGCCGACACTGTATCACAGCGCTTCGCGCCCGCACGAGAACCCGCACGCCCGGCACGCCTTTCGATCGCGGCCGCGGGAGACGACCGCAGGGAGGACCCGGCGTTGGCCACAGGCCCCGCGTCCGGTAAGATGCGCTCTCCCTCCCATCTCGAGGTTCGGATGCTGCCCCAGAACGACGAGACTTCGCGACTCTTCACGCGCCTGCTCGACATCGTGGAGCGTTTGCGGGCGCCGGACGGATGCCCCTGGGACCGGGAGCAGACCTCCCGAACGATCGCACCCTACCTGGTGGAGGAGGCCCACGAGGTGCTCGAGGCCGTGGAGGCCGACGATCCCGCCGCCGTGTGCGAGGAACTCGGCGACATCCTCCTCGAGGTGGCGCTCCTCGCCCAGATCGCCCGCGAGGAGAACCGGTTCACGGTCGCGGAGTCGCTTCGCGCCATCTGCGACAAGCTCGTCCGCCGCCACCCCCACGTCTTCGGCGAGGAGACCTGCACCGACGCCCAGGCGGTCAAGGTGTCCTGGGCCCGGATCAAGGCCGAGGAGAAGCGGGGACGGGGGGCCCTGGAGGGCGTGCCCCGACGACTGCCGGCCCTGCATCGGGCCCGACGCATCTCCGAGAAGGCGGCCGGGGTCGGCTTCGACTGGGCAGACCCCGCCGGCGTCCTGGACAAGGTCGCAGAAGAGATCGACGAGTTGCGGGTCGCGATCCGAGCCGAAGACCGTGGGCGGGTGGAGGAGGAACTGGGGGATCTCCTGTTCGCCCTCGTGAACCTGGGGCGGCATCTCGGGGTCGACGCGGAGGGTGCTCTCCACCGCACCTCGGAGAAGTTTCTGCACCGCTTCGCCCACGTGGAGGGAGAACTCACCCGCCGGGGCCGGCACCCCTCGGAGGCGACCCTCGACGAGATGGAGACCTTGTGGCAGGAGGCGAAGCGGCGTTCAGCGCCGCGCGAACCGGCGCCCGACCAGGGCGGCGACGCGGGAAGCGTCGGACAACCCGAGAAACCTCCCGGCGAGGAGGTATAGGGCACCGCCCCCGACGACCAGGAGCGCGAGCGCCGCCGCGGCTCCGAGCCCCCCCCGCTCCCACGGGACCCACCACGCCCCCGCTCCCACCGCGGCCGACATCACGGCGGTCGCGCCGACCATGCGCCCGAGGGCCGAGCGCGCCCGCCGAAACCCGATGGGGCCCACTCGCCGGTTCAGGTGCCGCACCAGGTAGGCCAGGTTGAAGCCGCTCGAGACGGCGGTGGCGAGGGCCAGGCCCGCGTGCTGGAGGGGGATCATGAGCAGGAGGCTCGCCCCCAAGTTCACCCACAGCGACCAGAACGCGGCCTTCACGGGGGTCGCGGTGTCTTGCAGCGCGTAGAAGGCCGGCGCCACGACCCGCACGCACGCGACGGGCAACAGCGCCAGGGCGTAGGCGACCAGCGCCTGGGCGGTGGCCCGCACCATGGCCGCGTCGAAGGCTCCCCGCTGGAGCAGCACCGACAGGATCGGCTCGGCCAGGATCACCAGACCCGCGGTGGCCGGGAGGATCACGAAGGCGGTCATCCGAAGGGTCTCGGTCAGGGTGCCTCGAAATCCTTCGGCGTCGTCGCGCGCGGCGAGCCGGCTCAGGCTCGGCAGGCTCGCCGTCCCCAGGGACACGGCGAACACCCCGAGGGGCAGTTCGAAGAGACGGTCGGCGTAGTAGAGGTACGAGACGCTCCCGTCGGGCAGCCAGGAGGCCAGGAAGGTGGAGACCAGGAGGTTGATCTGGTACACGGCCACACCGAAGACCGTGGGCCCCATCAGCCGCAGGATCTTCCCGATGGCCGGGTCGCGCCACCGCACCTCCGGGCGGTACCGGAAACCCGTCCTGCGCAGGGCCGGCCACTGCAGGGCCAACTGGAGGAGCCCCCCCAGCAGCACCCCGTACCCGAGGCTCCGGATCGGCGGCGAGGTCCAGGGGGAGAGGACCAGCACACACCCGATCATCGCCAGGTTGAGGGCCACCGGAGCCAGGGCCGGGTAGGCGAATACCCCGCGGGCGTTGAGCATGCCCCCGGCGAGCGCGGTGAGGCCGATGAAGCCGATGAAGGGGAAGACGATGCGGGTCAGCGCGACCGTCAGGGCGAACTTCGGGGGGTCCTGCAGGAAGCCCCAGGCCGTCAGCCGAACCAGGAGGGGCGCCGCGACGATCCCCAGCACGGTGACCACGGTCAGGACCGCCGCCAGCAGCGTGAAGGCCCGGCGCCCCACCTCGTGGGCCCGCCCCTCCCCCTCCTTCTCCAAGACGTCCACGAACACCGGGACGAAGGCGACCGTAAGGCTCCCCTCGGCGAAGAGACGCCGGAGCATGTTCGGAAGCCGGAACGCGACGAAGAAGGCGTCCATGGCGCCGCCCGCGCCGAAGTAGGCTGCGGTGAGCACGTC
>CAZGRT010000065.1:0-3233 GCA_964528225.1 uncultured Thermodesulfobacteriota bacterium
GTGGGCTACGGCACGAGCTTCGGCGGCATCACCGCGCTGCTCGCCATGCTCAACTCCTGCGCTTCGGGCATCAGCGTCGTCAACATCGACAACGGCTTCGGGGCGGCCTACCAGGCGGACATGATCAACAAGCTCGCCTGCTCCGCCGTGCCGGGGAAGGAGCAGGGGCGATGAAGCGCTTGCTGTATCTGGACGCCTCGTCCGGGGTGAGCGGCGACATGTTCGTGGGCGCGCTGCTCGACGCGGGGGCGAGCTTCGAGGCCGTGCGCGCGGACGTGGAGGCGCTGGGGGTTCCCGGTTTCGAGGTCCGGGCGCGGCGCGTGACGCGGCGCGGCATCGCCGGCACCAAGTTCGACGTGGTGGACCCGGAGAGCGGGCGCTGCGTGGACGAGCCGCAGGAAGGGGCTTCCCACGCTTCCGGCCACGGGCACGACCACGATCACCACCACGAACACGGGCACGGCGATGAACACGGCCACCACCACGAACACGGCCATGAACACGGTCACCACCACGGACACGGACACGAACACGGACACGAACACGGACACGAACACGGACACGGACACGGACACGGACACGGACACGGACACGGACACGGACACCCCGGCCGCGGGCACCGGCACGGGGCGCAGGGGCACCGCCCCCACCGGGGGTTGCGCGAGATCCGCGGCATCCTCCAGGCGGGCGCCCTGCTCCCGAAAGTCGCGCGGGACGCGCTGGGGGTGTTCGCCCTCCTCGCCGAAGCCGAGGCGAAGGTACACGGCACTCGGCCCGAGGAGGTACACTTCCACGAGGTGGGGGCGCTGGACACCATCGCCGACGTCGTGGCGGCTGCCTCGGCGTTCCACGCGCTCGGCGCGGACGAGGCCTGGTGTTCCCCCATCCACGTCGGGTCGGGCACGGTGCGCTGCGCCCACGGCGTGCTCCCCGTGCCGGCCCCGGCCACGCTGGAGTTGCTCCGGGGGGTGCCGGTGTACTCGGACGGCACCCGCGGGGAGCTCTGCACGCCCACGGGCGCCGCGTTGATCCGGTACTTCTGCACCGGCTTCGGCGCCATGCCGCCCCTCGTGGTCGATGCCGTGGGATACGGGGCGGGCACCAAGGATTTTGGCATTCCCAACCTGTTCCGTGCGACCCTGGGGACGGTCGGCGGGCAGGCGAACCCTGTCGCGACCGCGTGCGCGGGCTGAGGCGCGGCCTCGGCGAAGGAACCCTTGACCGGTGAGACCGGGGAAGGAGGGCAAGATGGCCGATCGGATTGTGCGTGTGAACATGAAGACCCTGAAGATCAAGGAGGAGCCGCTCCCCGAGAAGTGGGCCGCCTTCGGGGGCCGGGCGATGACCTCCGCGATCGTGTCGGAGGAGGTGCCTCCGACGTGCGTGCCGCTGGGGAACGAGAACAAGCTGGTTTTCGCCCCGGGGCTCCTGGGAGGGAGCTCGGCTCCGATCTCGGGCCGCATCTCGGTGGGTGCCAAGAGCCCGCTGACCGGGACGATCAAGGAGTCCAACGCCGGCGGCCAGGCCGGGCAGATCATGGCGCGCCTCGGCATCCGTGCGCTCATCGTCGAGGACAAGCCCGCCGACCCCAACAAGCGCTACACCCTCGAGCTCCGGAAGGGCTCGGTCAAGCTGGTGGAGTGCCCGGAGCTGAAGGGGCTCGGGAACTACGACACCGTCAAGAAGCTCGTCGCCAAGTACGGCGACAAGAAGGTCGGCTACGTCTCCATCGGCATGGCGGGGGAGTGGGGTCTGACCGCCGCCTCCATCGCCTGCACCGACCGTGAGCTCCGGCCCACCCGCCACGCGGGCCGCGGCGGCCTCGGCGCCGTCATGGGCTCCAAGGGCATCAAAGCCATCTTCTGCGACGACTCCGAGACCTCGATGCGGGAGCCGGCGAACAAGGACGCCTTCCGCGACGCGTCGCGGAAGTTCGCCAAGGCGCTCAAGGAGCACCCGGTCACCGGGGAGGGGCTGCCGACCTACGGCACCAACGTGCTCCAGAACATCCTGAACGAGGCCGGCGGGCTCCCCACCCGCAACTTCCGCACCGGCCAGTTCGAGGGCGCCTCGAAGATCTCGGGCGAGGTCCAGCACGACACGATCCTCGCCCGGGGCGGCGAGGGCAAGATCCCCCACGGCTGCCACTCCGGCTGCGTGATCCAGTGCTCCCGCATCTACGTGGACAAGGACGGGCACTACAAGACCAAGGGGCCGGAGTACGAGACCATCTGGGCTCACGGGACCAACTGCTGCATCGATGACCTCGACGCGATCGCCCACATGGACTACCTGGACGACGACATCGGGCTCGACACCATCGAGATGGGCGTCACGATCGGCGTGGCCATGGAAGCCGGCCTCGCCAAATTCGGCGACGCCGCCGGCGCGATCAAGCTGCTGGAGGAGGTGCAGAAGGGCACGCCGCTCGGACGGATCCTCGGCTGCGGCACGGACACCACGGCCCGGTGCTTCGGCGTCGACCACGTCCCGACCGTGAAGGGGCAGGCCATGCCCGCCTACGAGCCGCGGGCCGTCCAGGGCATCGGCGTCACCTACGCCACCACCACCATGGGCGCCGACCACACGGCCGGCTACGCCATCGCCACCAACATCCTGAAGGTGGGCGGCTACGTCGACCCGCTCAAGCCCGAGGGCCAGGTGGACCTGTCCCGCAACCTGCAGATCGCCACCGCCGCGGTGGACTCCACGGGCCTGTGCCTGTTCGTGGCGTTCGCGGTGCTCGACAAGCCCGAGGCCTTCGAGGCGGTGTACGAGATGATCAACGCCTTCTACGGCCTGAAGCTGGGCCCGGACGACGTGGTGGGCCTGGGCAAGGCGGTCCTCAGCATGGAGAAGAAGTTCAACAACGCGGCGGGCTTCACCAACGCCCACGACCGGTTGCCGGCGTGGATGTACTCGGAGCCCCTGGCGCCGCACAACACGGTCTTCACCGTGAAGGACGAGGACCTGGACCAGGTGTACAACTTCGTGCAGTAGCGACCGCCCCGGAGAGGACTCCGGGGACGGCGGACCGCGGCTCCGAGCCGAAGCGCCTACGGGGGGAACCCCACGGCGCCCGGCCGAAGGGTCGGGGGGAAACCCACCGGCCTCCCATTCTCGGAAAGGAGCCGCCCGCGGTCCTCGCGCCGGGCCCAGGCGCGGGAGCGCGGATGACCCCTTCCCTTCGCGGAGGGGGTCAGGTGTCTCGGCCACCGGCCTGGCAGCGGGCC
>CAZGRT010000066.1:0-4825 GCA_964528225.1 uncultured Thermodesulfobacteriota bacterium
TCGGTGTCGCCCATGAGGGTCCGTCCCTTCCCCGCGCCGCGGCCGGGTCCCGGCCGCGGCCCGCTTGTCGAGCGGGTTTCCTTGTGCTACCTAATAGCGGCCCCGAAGCCCCGCTCATCCCGGAGGGTTCCCATGCCGCGCCGGTGGTCCCGTCTGGTCCTGCTCCTGGCCGCTTCGTTCCCGCTGCTCCTCGCCCTGGGGGGAGGGGGCGCCGGTCCGGTCTCGGACACAATTCCCCGACCCAAGGACAACTACGTGGCGGATCTCCTCGACAAGGGCGGGCAGAAGACCCGCGTGGAGTTCCTCACGTGCGGCGGCCGCACCTTCTTCCCCCTCAAGGTCGGCGAAGGGACCTTGATGGTGCCCTTCTCCAAGGTGGAGAAGGTCTCGCTGGAGCCGGGGCAGGGCGGGGACGCCCGGGTCCGGATCGACGCCGGCGGGGTCGAACCCCTGGAGGGGATGCTTCCCCGCTCGCTCCTGTGCACCGGCTCCACCGAGTACGGGAACTTCCAGGTGGACTTGTCGGGCCTCCAGGAGATCCGGATCGTCCGTCCCTAGGCGGCTCTCCGCGGGAGACGGCCTCAGGGGTAGAGGGCCGCCGCGCGAAGCCCCGCTTCCTCGCTCCAGCCCATCATGCGGTTGAGGTTCTGGATGGCCTGGCCGCTCGCCCCCTTCACCAGGTTGTCGATGGCCGAGACGATCACGACGCGCCCCGCCGCGGCGTGGTCCACGGCGGCCATCATGCAGGCGTTGGTCCCCTTCACGTAAGCGGTGTTGGGCAGGGCGCCCTTCTCCAGCACCCGGACGAACGGGCTGTCGCGGTAGAATTCCTTCCACACCTCCCGGATGCGGGCTGCGCCGAAGCCCTGCCGGGGCCTGACGTAGATCGTCGACAGGATGCCCCGGTCCATGGGCACCAGGTGGGGGGTGAAGAGCACCGGGACCTCGCACCCCGCGGCCCACTCGAGTTGGGTGCGGATCTCGGGCTCGTGGCGATGGGCCGCCACCTTGTACGCCTTGAAGCCCTCGTTCACTTCGCAGAAGAGCAGGTCGCGGCTGGCCTCCCGGCCCGCCCCGGAGGCCCCCGACTTGGAGTCGGCGACGATCTCCTCGGGGCACACCGCGCACTCGAGGAGCAGGGGCACCAGCGGGAGCAGGATGCTGGTCGGGTAGCAGCCGGGGTTCCCCACCAGCCGGGTGCGCTCCACCGAGGCTCCGTGGATCTCCGTGAGGCCGTAGACCGCCTCCTGGAGCAGTTCGGGACAGGAGTGGGGGCCGTAGTGGACCTCGTAGGCGCTCGCGTCCGCGAAGCGGAAGTCCGCGGAGAGGTCCACGACCTTGCGGCCCTTCGCGAGCAACTCCGGCACCGCGGCCATGCTGGCCTTGTGGGGCAGCGCGGTGAAGAAGAACTCCGCCTTGTCGAGCACGGCGGGGTCCTCGTGGGTGTCGAAGGAGAGCCCCAGATGCCCCAGGCTGGGGAAGCACTCCCCGAGCGGTCGGCCGGCGTAGGAGCGCGACGTGATCGCGGTGACGCGGACCTCGGGGTGGCCGTGGAGCAACCGGAGGAGCTCGGCGCCGGTGTAGCCGCTGGCGCCGACGATGCCGACGTTCAACATGGGGTGGTTCTCCCGGAAAGAGGTTTTCCGACGGGACCGGGAGTGTAGGGGAAGCCGGGCCCCGTGGGAAGGGACGCGGGCCTGCGGAGTCCGTGGCCCGAACGAGACGAGGGCCCCGCCGGGGGCCCTCGTCGATGCGTCGTGCCGGAAACCGGTCAGCGCTTCGAGAACTGCGGCCGCTTCCGCGCCTTGTGGTGGCCGTACTTCTTGCTCTCCACGATGCGGGAGTCGCGGGTGAGGAAGCCGGCCTTCTTGAGTAGCGGCCGGAGTTCCTCGTCGAGTTCCACGAGCGCGCGCGCGATGCCGTGGCGGATCGCCTCGGCCTGCCCGGTGATGCCCCCGCCCTGGACCCGCACCCGCACGTCGTAGGCGTTGAGCCGGTCGGTGAGCACCAGGGGGCTCAGCACCGACCGGCGGTGGGTCTCCCGCGGGAAGAAGTCGTCCAGGCTCCGCTCGTTGTTGATCTGCACGAGCCCCGAGCCGGGGGCGATGGTGACCCGGGCGACGGCCGTCTTGCGCTTGCCGTGGGTCTGAAGCTTCTCCGACATGTCGATCCTCTCCTTACAGGGCCAGCGCCTTGGGCTGCTGGGCCTGGTGGGGATGCTCTGAGGCCGCGTAGATCTTGAGCTTGCTGATCAGCTTGCGCCCCAGGTTGTTCTTCGGGAGCATGCCCTTCACCGCCCGGCGCAGCACCTCTTCGGGCTTGCGGTCGAGCATCTGCCGGGCGGTCCGGCCCTTGATCCCTCCCGGGTAGCCGGAGTACCAGTAGTACATCTTCTGGTCGAGCTTCCGGCCGGTGAGGCGGACCTTGTCGGCGTTGACGACGACCACGAAGTCGCCGGCGTCGGCGTGGGGGGTGTAGGTGGGCTTGTGCTTGCCGCGGAGAACCGAAGCGATTCGGGTCGCGAGCCGCCCCAGGGTCAGGCCCTGGGCGTCCACGACGAACCACTCCTTCTCCAACGACTGCGGTGCGGCCATGTAGCTCTTCATGGTGGCCAGCCTCCGAGGTCTCGAGATCGCGCGAAAACCGGAATACTATTGGGGCGCCCCGACTCGTGTCAAGGGCGAAACGGGCTCCGGCCCGCGTCAGGGAGGCGGATGTATAGCGAAAGAGCGCGAGCGGCGCAAGGGAAATTCCCGCCTCGGGCGCAGGGCAGACCCGCTCCGGGGGAGGGAGCGTGAGCCGCACGCGGGTGGTCCCCCTCGGAGGCCTCGGAGAGATCGGGCTCAACGCCCTGGCCCTCGACTCCGGTGACGATGCCGTCCTCGTCGACTGCGGGCTCCTCTTCCCGGGGGTGAGGCACCCGGGCATCGACTGCCTCATCCCGGACTTCACGTGGCTGCGGGAGCGGAAGGAGCGCCTCCGGGGCGTTCTCCTGACCCACGGCCACGAGGACCACGTGGGGGCCCTTGGGTACCTGCTCCGGGAACTGCCCGTGCCGGTATACGGGACGGGCCTGACCCTGTCCCTCCTGGAGCCCCGCCTGCGCGCCGTGGAGCCCAGGGGCCGTCGGTGGCTCCGCCCGGTGGCGGCCGGCGACGTGGTGGAGCTGGGGTGCTTTCGCGCGGAGTTCATCCGCGTCACCCACTCCGTGCCGGAGGCGTGCGCCCTGGGGCTCGAGTCGCCCGGGGGCACCGTGCTCCACTCGGGCGACTTCAAGTTCGACCCCACGCCCGTGGACGGCCGGACGACCGACGAGGGGGCCCTGGCGCGCTGGGGGGAGCGGGGAGTGGACCTCCTCTGCTGCGACAGCACCAACGCGGGGCGGGCGGGCGCCACGCCCTCGGAGCAGGTCGTGGGCTCCTTCCTGCGCCGGGTCGTCCCCACGGTGACGGGGCGGGTCTACCTGGCGACCTTCGCCAGCCACGTCCACCGGGTCCAGCTCGTTCTCGAGGCGAGCCGGGCGTCGAACCGCCGGACCGCGTTTCTCGGGCGCTCCCTGGAGCAGAGTCTGCGGGCGGCGCGCCGGCTGGGCCACCTGCGTCCCGCGCCGGGGGACGTGGTCCCCGTCTCCCACCTGGGGCGGCTCCCACGGGGGCAGACGACGGTGGTGCTCGGCGGCAGCCAGGCCGAGGTCGGTAGCGCCCTCTGGCGGGTGGTGCGGGGGCTCGAACCCGAGCACGGGATCGAGCCGGGGGACGGGGTGTTCCTCTGCGCCCGGACGATCCCGGGCAACGAGACCGCGGTGCACGCGATGGTCGACCGCTGCCTGCGCCGGGGGGCGCGGGTCTGGTGGGACGAGGCCCCGGGAGCCCACGTCTCCGGGCACCCGTCGGCCGAGGACGTCGTGCGGATGCTGGGCATCGCCCGCCCCCGGAGCGTGCTGCCCGTGCACGGGGAGGTGCGCCACCTGGAAGCCGCCGCCGAGCTCGCCCGCCGGCACGGGGTGCCAACGGGGAGCGTCTTCCGGTTGGAGAACGGGCACACGCTGGAAATGGAGGGCGGAGAGGTGCGGCCGGGCCCCGCCGTGGTCGCGGGCCGGGTGTGCGTGGAGGGGAACGAGCCGCTGGCCGGGGGGCGGGCGCTCCTGGCCGAGCGAGTCCACCTGGGCCGCCAGGGGGTCGCCGTGGCGGTCCTCCGGCTCGGCGCGGAGGGGAGGGTGCGGGTGGACGGGGTGCGTCTCCACGGCGTCGTGCCGCCGGAGTCGGCCGACGTCTCGGCGCAGGAGGCGGCCTGGGCCCTGGCCCGGGGGCTCGGGGCGGGTGCCGGGGGAGCGTGCGCCGGCGACCCGGAGAGAGAGGCGCGGCGAGTCCTCCGCCGGCACTTCCGGTCTCTCGGGAGGCACCCGCTCGTCGCCGTGGTCGCGCTCCCGGACGGAGGCACCTCTCCCGCTTCGGCGTCCGGACCGGGGAGCCCGGGAGAGCCCACACCCGGCGGCGGTTGACGCCTTCCGGGGCGTCCGTTTACCGTATGCGGTTTGCGGGGGGCGGAGAGGAGGCGGATGGAAGCGCTCGAAGGCGTGGGGCTAGGGCTCCTGCAGGGGCTCACCGAGTTCCTCCCCGTCAGTTCCTCGGGGCACCTGGTCCTGGCGCAGAGCGTCCTCCCGGGCTTCCGCCAGCCGGGCGTGCTCTTCGACGTGCTCCTGCACGGAGGCACCCTGGCTGCCGTGGTCGTCTATTTCCGGCGGGACCTGGCCTCCCTCGTGGCCTGCCTGGCGCGCGGGGGAGACCCGGCGAAGCGGCGCCTCCTGGCGTGGATCGTCGCGGCC
>CAZGRT010000067.1:0-5194 GCA_964528225.1 uncultured Thermodesulfobacteriota bacterium
TTCCTGTCGATGGTCTTCCGCATCCTGCGCGAGCACGCCCCCGAAGGCCTCGCGGTCGTCTTCGATCCCCCCGGCCCCTCCCACCGCCACGAACTCTACCCGGAGTACAAGGCCAACCGGGAGGCGACGCCGGACGATCTCCGCTCGCAGATTCCCTTCGTGCACCGGGCGGTCCGGGCCCTCGGGATCCCCCTGCTGATGGTCGACGGGGTCGAGGCCGACGACGTGCTCGCCACGCTGGCGCGGCGGCTCTCGGAGGGGGGCAGGGACGTGACGATCGTGACCGGCGACAAGGACCTGTGCCAGCTCGTCGGGCCGCGGATCCGGCTCCTCGACACGATGCGCGACCGGTTCACGGGCCCCGGCGAGGTACAGGACCGCTTCGGAGTCGCCCCCGACCGGGTCGTGGACGTCCTGTGCCTGGCGGGCGACGCCGTGGACAACGTGCCGGGGGTCCCGGGGATCGGGGTGAAGACGGCGGCGCAGTTGGTGGAGCGCTTCGGCAGCGTCGAAGAGGTGGTGGCGCGGGCGGGCGAAGTGGGGGGCAAGCGGGGGGAGGCCCTGCGCGAGCACGCGGAGCGGGTGCTGGCCAACAGGCGGTTGATCACCGTGGACACCGAGGTTCCCGTGGAGGCGGACGCGGGCTCCCTCGCGCCGGGCCCCCGGAACCGCGCCGAGCTCGCCGACCTGCTGACGGAGCTGGAGTTCCACCGGTTCCTCCGAGACCTGGACCTGGAGGACGAGCGGCCGCCGCAGCCGGCGGTGGAGGTCTCCGAGGACGTGCCCGCGGACTGGGTCGCGGTGGTGCCCGGCGAGGGAGGGGAGCACTGGCACCTCGCGACGGAGCAGAGCTCGGTGGCGTGCCCGGCGGAGGAGATCCCCGACGGGTGGGCCCGCGCGCTGGCGGACCCGGGAGTGCCGGTGGTGGGGCACGGCCTGCAGCGGGCCCGGACGCTCCTCGGCCGGCGCGGGCTCGCCCTGGAGGGCATCCGCCTCGACTGCGAGGTGGCGGCGTACCTCCTCGCCCCGGGCAGGAGGGGGTATCCCCTCCCGGACCTGGCGAGGGAGCGGGGCATCCCCGCGGCCGCCGAGGGAGGCGGGCTCGCGAGGACCGCGCGGAGCCTGGCGGTCCGCCTGGAGGGGGAGCTGGAGTCCGCCGGGCTCGGGATCCTGTACCGCGAGATCGAGAACCCGCTGATCCCGGTCCTCTCGGACATGGAGATCCGCGGCGTGATGGTGGATTCCGGCGCGCTGCGGCGGCTCGGGGAGGAGTACGGCCGGCGGCTGGAGGACCTGGAAGCCCGGCTGTTCGAGGCGGCGGGGGAGGAGTTCAACCCCAACAGCCCGAAGCAGTTGGGCCGCATCCTCTTCGAGAAGCACAAGCTGCCCGTGGTGCGCCGGACCGCCACCGGCTACTCCACCGACGCGTCGGTTCTGGAGGAACTCTCCCTCGACCACCCGCTCCCCGCCCTGGTGCTGGAGCACCGCAGCCTCTCCAAGCTCAAGGGATCGTTCATCGACGTCCTGCCGGCCCTGGCGGACCCCGCGACCGGGCGCATCCACGCGAGGTTCCACCAGACGGTGACCGCCACCGGGAGGCTCAGCTCGAGCGGACCCAACCTCCAGAACGTCCCGGTCAAGGGGGAGGAGGGCCGACGGATTCGGGAGGCCTTCGTGGCCCGGGACGGGTGCCGCCTCCTCTCGGCGGACTACTCCCAGGTCGAGCTCCGCATCCTGGCGCACTTCTCCGAGGACCCGGGCCTGACCCGGGTGTTCCGGGAGGGGCGCGACGTGCACGCCGAGACGGCGAGCCGGATCTTCGGCGTGCCGGCGCCGGAGGTGGACGCACGGATGCGCCGGGAGGCGAAGACGGTCAACTTCGGGATCCTCTACGGCATGAGCGCCTTCGGTCTGGCGCGGCAGCTGGGCATCGGCCGGGACGCCTCGCAGCGAATGATCGACGCCTACTTCCGCCAGTTTCCCCGGGTCAGGGAGTATCTGGCTTCCCTCGTGGACGACGCCCGCGCCCGGGGCTACGCGGAGACCCTCCTGGGGCGCCGCCGCCCGATCCCGGAGCTCGCCTCGCGCAACCGCGCCCAGCGGGAGTTCGGGGAGCGCATGGCAGTCAACACCCCCATCCAGGGCACGGCCGCGGACCTGATCAAGCGCGCCATGATCTCCCTGCACCGAGCGTTGCAGGACCGCGATCTGGACGCGTGCCTGATCCTCCAGGTGCACGACGAGCTCGTGCTCGAGGTCCGGGCCGGCCAGACGGGGAAGGCGCGGGCGCTGGTGGTCGGCGAGATGGAGCGCGCGGCGGACCTGCGGGTGCCCCTGGTGGTGGAGGCGGGCGAGGGCTCGAACTGGTACGAGGCCCACCCATGAGCGACCGGCGTGCGTGTCCCGCCTGCGGCGAGGGGACCAAGCCCGAGGAGGTGAGGGTCGGGGGGATGCTGCGGGTCCGCTGCGGGAGTTGCGGCCTGCCGCTCGTGGGAGGCTTCCAGCCGGGCGGCGCCCGCTTCCGCAAGGTGATCGTGGCGGACGACTCGCCCTTCTTCCTGCAGACCCTCGAGGACATCCTGCGGGAGCGGCGGGTGAGCGAGGAGATCCAGCGGGCCGAGGACGGGGCCAGGGCGCTGGAGCTCGCCACGGAGGCTCTCCGGGCCCGCTCTCCGGCCAGGCTGGTGATCCTCGACCTCATGATGCCGCGGCTCAACGGCCTGCACGCGGCCGTGGCGCTGCGCGCCGTCGAGGCGGCGTTCGGAAGCTACCGGGCGGACATCCTGTTCCTCTCCACCCGGCGCATCGACCTCACGGTGAGGCCCCTGGTCGAGGAACTCGCCCCGGCGTACTACCTCGACAAGGGGGGGAGCGGCGCCTTCCCGGACCGTCTGGGAGGCGTCCTGGACGCGATTTCCGGCGCTGCGCGGCTGGCCCGGCGGGGGTGATTGCGCCTTGACTCCCCCCAGGACGACGACTAGTATGGCCACACGCCGGAGGAGCCTATGCACCTGGAAAAACTGAACGTTCTGGAGCATAGGCTCGGCCGTTTGATCGAAAACTTCAACCGACTGAAGGAGGACAAGGCCCTCCTGGAGAGCCGCCTCGGTGAGGAGGCGGACAAAGTGGCCGGCCTCGAAAAGGAGGTCGGGGAGCTTCGTCAGGAACGGGAAGCGATTCGAGAGAGGTTGGGCCGCCTCGTGGAGGCGATCGAGCGGCTCGAGACTCTGGACGCGGGGGACGTCGGCGGGGAAGGGTGATGGTTCACGAGGTGGAGATCTTCGGCCAGACCTACTCCCTGCGGGCGGATGCGGACGCAGAACACGTGAAGAGGGTCGCCGTGCTGTTGGACGAGAGGATGCGGGAGGTGGCGTCGGCCGGACGCACCGTTTCCACCGTGCAGATCGCGGTACTGGCGGCCCTGGACATCGCGAGCGAGTTCATCCAGCTTCGGGACGACTCCCGGCGCCTCGCCCGAGAGGTGGAGGCCCGGTCGGACTCGATGACGCGTCGCATCGACAACCTGTTTCCAGAGGTGCTGAACGAGAAAGAAGGGATTCCCCTGCTGTGTTCGTGATTCCGCTGGAAGCTGTTGAGCCAACGGCATGACGTTGGGAGTCCTCCCTGCCCGTGGATGGCACGCCCTCCGGGGAGCCCGTGAAGCGGCTACAGGACGCCCACTTTTCCGCGCAAGGTTCAACCGAACCTTAGGGACACGGCACGAGCGGGGGATCTTCTTCTCCTCGGACGGGTAACCTCAGGGTCGCACCGCCCCCTCGATTTCCTCGGCTCCGTCGGCCTCCTCTCCGGCATCCCAGGGCTTTCCTCCCTCCCCGAATGGTCCCCGGGGCCTCTGCGAGGCTTTCGCGGGAAAGGAGACTCCCTTGGATTCGACGATGATCTGGATCGTTCTGGCGATCGCAGTGGGCGTGGCGGCCTTGATACTGGGCCTCGTCCTGGCCCGTCGCCGAGGACCGCCGGCGCGGGAGGAGGCCCCCAGGGTCGACGTGTCGGCGCTGCGCGACGAGGCCCGCAAGGAGGCGGAGATCCTCAAGAAGGAGGCTCTCCTCCGGGCCAAGGAGGAGGCGTTCGCCGAGAAGGCGCGGGTCGAGAAGGAGCTGGAGGAGCGCAAGGGGGAGATCCTGGGCCTGGAGAAGCGCCTGCAGCAGAGGGAAGGCCTCCTCGACAAGAAGGAGGACAACCTTGACAAGCGCGAGGAGAAGCTACAGGAGCGCGAGGGGAACCTCGACGGGCGGGAGGCGCAGGTGGAGCGCCTGCGCACCGAGGTGGAGGCGAAGGGGGCGGAGGTGGTCCGCCAACTCGAACGCGTCGCCGGGATGAGCGCGGAGGAGGCCAAGGACGAACTGAAGGCCGGGTTCCTCAGCGAGGCTCGCCACGAGTCGGCCAAGGAGGTCCGCGAGATCGAGGAGGAGGCCCGCAAGGTTGCGGACAAGAAGGCCAAGGAGATCATCAGCCTCGCGATCCAGCGCTACGCGGGGGAGTACGTGGCGGAGCGGACCGTGACGAGCGTGCAGCTGCCCGGCGAGGAGATGAAGGGCCGCATCATCGGCCGGGAGGGCCGCAACATCCGCGCCATCGAGGCGGCGACCGGAGTCGACCTGATCGTCGACGACACGCCGGAGACGGTCCTGATCTCGGGGTACAACCCGGTGCGGCGCGAGGTCGCGCGCATCTCCCTCGAACGCCTCATCAGCGACGGCAGGATCCACCCCGCCCGCATCGAGGAGGTGGTGAAGAAGGTCGCCAAGGAGGTGGAGCAGGAGATCAAGGAGGCAGGAGAGCAGGCGACGTTCGACGTGGGCGTCCACGGCATCCACCCAGAGATCCTGAACCTCGTCGGGCGCCTCAAGTACCGGTCGTCCTTCGCGCAGAACGTGCTCAACCACTCCCTCGAGGTGGCGTTCCTCTGCGGGATCATGGCCGCGGAGCTGGGCATCAACGTCAAGCAGGCGAAGCGGGCGGGCCTGCTCCACGACCTGGGCAAGGCCGTCGATCACGAGGTCGAGGGCTCCCACGCCACGATCGGCGCGGACCTGTGCCGCAAGTACGGCGAGCCCAAGGAGATCGTGCACGCCGTGGCGGCGCACCACGACGACGTGAAGCCGGAGAGCATCCTCGCCGTGCTGGTGCAGTCCGCGGACGCCCTCTCGGCCGCGCGCCCCGGCGCACGGCG
>CAZGRT010000068.1:0-9558 GCA_964528225.1 uncultured Thermodesulfobacteriota bacterium
GCTCCCGGATGAAGGATACCGCCCGGTCGGAGGTCTCGTCGTCCGCGGTCTCCATGCGCTTCTTGGTGAGGGGACCCGTGTCCTCGATCTTCTGGGTTCCGTCCGGCATGGCCCAGGAGTGGATCACGCCCCGCGGGCCGAACTTCTTCCGGAACTCGGGGTTCTTCGGGTAGTCCTCGTTCTCCGGCTCCTCCTCGGCGTTGAGGTGGTAGAGGTTGCCGAAGAACTCGTCGAAGCCGTGGTTGGTGGGAAGGAACTCGTCCTTGTCTCCCAGGTGGTTCTTCCCGAACTGACCGGTGGCGTACCCCTGGGCCTTGAGCATCGCGGCGATCGTGGGGTCTTCCTTGCGAAGTCCCAGGTCCGCCCCGGGGAGGCCGACCTTGGAGAGCCCGGTGCGAAACACGCTCTGGCCCGTGATGAAGGAGGACCGTCCGGCCGTGCACGACTGCTCGCCGTAGTAGTCGGTGAAGGTCATGCCTTCGTTGGCGATGCGGTCGATGTTCGGGGTCTTGTACCCCACGAGGCCGTGGGTGTAGGCGCTGATGTTCGACTGGCCCACGTCGTCGCCCCACACGACGAGGATGTTGGGCTTCCCGCCCTGCGCGTGGGCGGTTCCCGCGAGCATGGCCAGCGCTGCCAGGATGACGATCAACCCCCGGGAATACGCCTTTGGTTCACGCGCCATGGCAGAACTCCTTTCTCGAAGCCTGTGGATCCTGGCCCCTCCCCGCCGTCACCTCCGGTGACGCGCGTGCGGTGTCGAGGGCGCGACGGGTGCAAGATACGGCGCATTCCTCCGCGGTCAAGCGCGCGGCTCGGAACGCGAACGCCTCTGCCACAGCGCCGAATCGAACCCGCGCCCCGACACTGCGGGGCCTTCCGGCGCCGCGTGCGAGCGGTTGGCCTGGTCCGGCTCCGGCAGCTTGTCGTGGGAGGCCCCGTTCCGGAGAACTGCCGTGCCGTCGGAGTTGGGGAGGACGGGGACGATGCCTCGGGTGAGGGGCGTGGGAGGGAGTCGGCGGGAATGGGGAAACGGTTCGGGGCCCGTTCGCGCTTCCTAGATCTGGAACTCCAGGACGTAGGCGCCTTCCTCGAGGCGGCTCTCGACGGTGAACCCCAATTTGTAGAAGAGGTGGAGCATCGCGCGGTTCTCGGGCATCACCGTCGCGGTGATGCCCTTGATCCCCTTGTCCTGGGCCACCTTCACGAGGTAGCCGACCAGGAAGCCTCCCAGTCCCTTCCCCTGCCACTCGTCCCGCACCAGGAACGCGGCCTCGGCGTAGTTGGTCGAGGCGTCCAGGACGTACTGGGCCAGGCCCACCATCTCCTCCACGCCCTCGCGCTCGGCGATGGCGGCGATGGCCATGCGGGTCTCGTAGTCGAGGTCGAGTTCCTCCTGGAGGCGCTCGTGGGGCATGTACCTGATGACGTTGAAGTAGCGCCGGTACACGGACTCGTCGGAGAGGCTGTAGAAGAGGTCCTTGAGGAGCGGCTCGTCCGTGGCGCGCACGGGGCGGAAGAAGATCTCCTCGGTGCCGATCCGCGCCCGCGTCTCGAAGCGCTCGGGGTAGAGGTCGAGCGAGGTGGGGATGATCTGGTCGGGGTAGACGTAGTGGAGGCGCTTGGCGGCCTCGAGCAGTTCCTTGCGGAACTTGGGGTGGGCCAGGTTGATCAGGGCCATGGCCCGCTCCCGGATGGTCTTGCCGTGCAGGTCGGCGTAGCCCCATTCCGTGACCACGTAGCGGGCCGAGGCCCGGGTGGTTACGACTCCGGCCCCGGGCGAGAGTTGGGGCACGATGCGTGAGACCGCCTCTCCGCGCGCAGTGGAGGGCAGGGCGATGATCGGCTTGCCCCCCTCGCTGCGCGCGGCGCCCCGGATGAAGTCCACCTGGCCGCCGATCCCGCTGTAGAACTGGTGGCCGATGGAGTCCGAGCAGACCTGTCCGGTGAGGTCGATCTCCAGGGCCGTGTTGATGGCCACCATGTTGTCGTTGCGGCCGATCACGAAGGGGTCGTTGGTGTACTCGCTCGGGTGGAACTCGACCATGGGGTTGTTGTCGATGAAGTCGTAGAGCTTCTTCGACCCCATGCAGAACGACGCGATCACCTTGCCGCGGTGCAGGCTCTTGCGCCGGTTGGTTACGGCTCCCGACTGGACCAGTTCCAGGAGCCAGTCGGAGAACATCTCCGTGTGGACGCCCAGGTCGCGCTTGTCGCGCAGGGCGTGCACCGCGGCGTTGGGGATGGCGCCGATGCCGATCTGGATCGTGGAGCCGTCGCCCACGAGCCGGGCGATGTTCGAACCGATCCGCAGCGCCACCTCGTCGGGCGGGTCGGGAAGGTACTCGATGACCGGGGAGGAGTGCTCCACGAGGTAGTCGATCCGGTCCACGGGGACGAAGCAGTCCCCGAGGGTGCGGGGCATGCGGGGGTTCACCTCGGCGATCACCAGACGGGCGGATTCCACCGCCGACTTGGTGACGTCCACGCTCACCCCCAGGCTGACGAAGCCGTGGCGGTCCGGCGGCGCCACCTGGATGAGGGCCGCGTCCACGCGCACCTTGCGGCTGCGGAAGAGTTGGGGAAGCTCCGACAGGTAGACGGGCGTGTAGTCCGCGCGCCCCTCGGCGACGGCCCGGCGCGTGTTGTCGCCGATGAAGAAGGCGTTGTGCCGGAAGGTCTTGGCCAGAGTCTCGTCGGCGTACGGGGCGATGCCGAGGGTGAGGATGTGCAGGATCTCGGAGTCGGCGATGGTGGCCGACCTCTGGGCCAGGCCCTCCACCAGGTACTGGGGCTCGCCGCAGGCCGAGCCTACGAAGATCTTCGCCCCTCTCTGGATCTGATCGAGCGCGGTCTCCCGGGAGACGATCTTCCCGGCGTGGCGCGTCGTCCAGTCGGGGTCGCTCATGCCTCCGTCCCTCCCGGGCGTGCCGGGGTGCCTGCCGTGGCTCCTTGATCGCTAGCGGGGATCCGCCCGCGCTCGCGAAGGTCGCAGAAGAGGAGGGTCGCTCCGGTGACGCAGACGGGGATGGCCAGGAAGTTCAGGACGGGAATCGCGAGGAGCAACGCCGACCCGGCGCCGAACCCGAGGAAGACCAGCGCGTTCCGGCCTGCCACGCGGGTCTTGGCCGAAAAGGGGAACCGCCATCGCTCCATCGAGTAGTCGAGGTACTCCCAGGCGAGCAGGAAGAGGGTGTACATGGTGAGCAGGAGCCCGACGGGAGGCAGGAACCAGCTCAGGACGAGCAGGACCACGAAGCCGGACCCGAGGGTCAGCATCCGCGCCGCTTCCGCCTTGAAGGAGCGCTTGGCGTCGGCGAGGAGCGCCGAGAAGCGGAACGGTTCGTCGATCGCCTTGCCGGCGTAGACGCGCTCCACCTTCTCGGAGAGAAGGTCGTTGAAGGGTGCCAGGAGCAGGTTGCCCACCACGGTGAACGTGTAGACGATGAGCAGGAGCACGATCGCGGCCACCACCGTCCAGAGCGCGTAGTACAGGAGGGTCCAGTACCACGCGTCCCCACGGGGTACCCAGCGGTCGATCCACCCCCCCACGCGCGACCCGGCGAACCAGACGAATCCGGTGTACAGGGCGGTGTTGATGGCGAACGGGATCGCCACGTAGCCGAGGAGCCCCGGCCGGCGGAACAGGAACTTGAGCCCCCGGTACGGGTAGAAGAACCCCCGGAGGGGGGCGAGTTCGGGAATTCCCGGTGTCATGCGTTACCTCGCGTCACGGGGAGGGGGCCAATGTACTGGCAGCGGAGACGGGGCGCAACGGGGCAGGGTGCGGGGCCGCGGACGGGCGGCGGCGCGACGGCAGGAACGGCTCACCGGGGTACCCGGGGGCGGCCCCCGCGCGTTTGACAGCGCGGCACGGGCTGCTAGTGATGCCTCCGCAGTTTGGACCCTTCTCGGATGGAGTCCCCATGCCTCGCAAGCTCCTCGCGGCCTTCCTCATCCTCTCCGCGGTGCCCGCCTCGGCCCTCGTGGATCCCCACGACGAGTCGGACCCGCAGCGCTGCCGGAGTTGTCACACCCAGGGCATCCACGACGCCGACCGCCGGGAGGGCGAGTACCACCTGCTCACCGAGAGCGTCGACGGCGTGTGCCTCATCTGCCACCGCAAGGAGGAGTGCTGCCGCGTGGGCCAGGAGCACCTCGAGAAGCTCTTCCTCGGCGAGCACACCCACCCCAGCGACCTGAAGCTGTCCCGGGTGGACCGCGCCCATCGCCCGCGGACCCTGCCGGTGCACCACGGCCGCATCACCTGCAACACGTGCCACCTGCACGACAGGGGAAAGCCCGAGGACTACAAGCTTGTGAGGTTGGTGATCCCCAAGCGGACGGGGGTGGACTGGACGCCCCTGTGCCACGACTGCCACGAGGACTACTGAATCCTCGCGGCCCTCGGCGCCAGGGCTCAGCCCTCCTGGAGTTCCAGGAAGTAGGAGGCGTCTCCCGCGCCCTGCCGCAGGACCTCGACCCGGTCGTCTACCAGGGAGACCACGGTGGAGGGCACCCGGGGGAGTACGCCGCACTCCAGGATCGCGTCGACTTCCCTGCCGAGGACCTCCTGGATCTCCTTGGGGTCGTTGAGGGGCTCCCCACCGGTCCTGTTCGCGCTGGTGGAGAGGATCGGGTTGTCCAGTTCCCGCACCAGCGCCAGTGCGACGGCGTGGTCCGGGACCCGGATTCCCACGGTCTTCTGCTTCGTGAGGAGGAGCTTGGGGACCTCGCGGCTCGCCTCGAGCACGAAGGTGTAGCCGCCGGGGAGGAACCGCTTCAGGATGCGGTAGGCGAAGTTGGACACCCGGGCGTAGCGGCTGATGTGGGTGAGGTCGGCGCATACGAAGCTCATGGGCTTCTTGGGGTCGCGGCCCTTCACCCGGACGATGCGCTCCACGCCCCGCTTGCTCGTGATGTCGCACCCGAGGCCGTAGACGGTGTCGGTGGGGTACACCACGACGCCGTCGTCACGGAGCATCTCGACGGCGCGGGCGATGTGCCGCCCCTGGGGCGACTGGGGGTGGACCGAGAGCATGATGGCCATGGGTTCCTCCGCGGGCCGCCGAACATACCGGCCAGCCTGACGGGTGTCAACGCGGGGGAAGGCTGGGGAAGGCGCCGCCGGGCGGGGCCGCTTGTCCTTGCGGCGGGGCGAGGCGGCTGTGTATCCTCTGCCGAACGCTCGAAAACCGGAGGCTGGACGGATGGATGACACGAAGGAAAGCCCTGCCGGCGCCACCGAAGAGGCGCCTCCCACTCCCCCCGAGGCTGCGGCCGGCGACGTCGGGACCGAGGCGGTTGCTCCCGATCCTGCCGGCAGCGAGACGGCCCAGGACTTCGCCCAGATGCTGGCGCAGAGCGATGCGCCGGGCGGGGCCCGTTGGCGCAAGGGGGACAAGGTCCGCGCCACGGTGGTGCGCCACAGCGGGGACTGGATCTTCGTGACCCTCGGGGGAAAGCAGGAGGGGATGATCCGGGCGGCCGAATTCGCTCCGCCCCAGGAGACCCAGGGGGAAGCCCCCGCCGGGACGCTGCCCCCGGAGGGCGACGAGGTGGAAGCCTTCGTTGTGTCGATGGACGGCGGGGAAGTGGTGCTGAGCACCAAGCTGAGCGGCCGGGGAGCCTCCATGGCAGCCCTCGAGGAGGCGTGGCGGAGCGGCATCCCCGTGGAGGGGCGGGTGGCCCAGGCGATCAAGGGCGGCTTCGAGGTGCGCGTGGCGGGGGCCCGTGCCTTCTGCCCCCTGAGCCAGATGGATCTGCGGTGGCCCAAGGACGCCCAGGAGCACGTGGGGCAGACCTACTCCTTCCGGGTGGTCGAGTTCAAGGAGAAGGGGCGAAACGTCATCGTGTCGCGGCGGGCCCTCCTGGAGGAAGAGCGGGAGAAGGCTCGGGAGGAACTCAGGGCGCGTCTGGAGCCCGGTGCGGTGGTGGCGGGCACGGTTCGCTCCATCCAGAACTTCGGAGCCTTCGTGGACCTGGGAGGGGTCGACGCCCTGATCCCGATCTCGGAGATGAGCTGGACCCGGGTGGAGAACCCCGCGGAGATGCTGACGGTCGGGCAGGAGGTGACCGCCCAGGTGCTGGCGGTGGACTGGGAGCGGGGTCGCGTGAGCCTGTCGCTCAAGGCACTGGCGGAGGATCCCTGGTCGGCCGTTGCCCAGCGGTATCGGCCGGGGGAGAGGGTGAACGGAACCGTGGCGCGGTTGGCCAACTTCGGTGCGTTCGTGACCCTGGAGCCCGGCGTGGACGGCCTCGTCCACATTTCGGCCCTCGGAGCCGGGCGTCGGGTTCGTCACCCCAACGAGGTGTTGAAGGCCGGGGAGACGGTGGAGGTGGAGGTCGTCGGGGTGGACGCGGCGGCGCGGAAGATCTCCCTCTCCCTGGAGCACCGGCACCTGGAGTCTCTGGGCGACCTGCCCCGGGCGGGCCAGGTGCTGGAGGGCAACGTGGAGAGGGTCGTGGACTTCGGCGTCTTCGTCCGGCTCCCCTCGGGCCACACCGGGCTGGTGCCCAACGTGGAGATGGGCACGCCCCGTGGAAGCGACCACGGCAAGATGTTCCGGGCCGAAGACGTCATGGAGGTTCTGGTGCTCGGCGTGGAGGAGGGGGGGCGGCGGATCCGTCTTTCCCGCAAGGGGGTGACCGAGCAGCGGGAGCAGGCGGAGTCCGCGGAATACCGTGCGTCGCAGGCCGAGAACAGCGGCTCGATGGGTACCCTCGGAGACCTCCTGCGGGACAAGCTCGCCTCCCGCAAGTGACGCCGGCGGCCTCGAAGTCCCCACACCCCCCGCTCCTTCCGGAGTCGGGGGGTGTCTCGTCGATTCCTCCGTGTTGACCCAGCGCATCCCGGTGCCGACCCCCTTTCCCGTGGGGGCGGTGAACGCCTACCTGTTAGGTCCTGAGCCGCTGACCCTGGTCGACTGCGGGCCCCGTACGGAGGATGCCTGGGCCGCCCTCGTAGCCGGTATCGCCGCGGCCGGACGGTCGGTGGGGGAGATCGAGCGGGTGGTCCTCACCCACTGCCACCCGGATCACGTGGGGCTGGCTCGTCGGGTGCGGGACGTGTCCGGATGCACGGTTCTGGCGCACCCGGCCGACCACGCGCGACTGGCGGGGGCGCCGGGGGAGTGGGAGCGCATCGTCGGGTTCATTGTCGAGGCGTGCCGCAGGGCCGGGGTGCCGACCGACGTGCTGGGTGCCCTGGCAGAGATGCTGGAGACGATCCCGGGGTTCACGGAGGACCTGGACGAGCTGTCGGCCCTTGTCGGGGGCGACAGCATGGCCTTCGACGGAGCATGCCTCGACGTGCTGGAGACGCCGGGGCACGCGGGGGGAGCCCTGTGCCTGTGGGACCCTGCCGGCCGCGTGCTCCTCACCGGGGACACCCTCCTCCCGCACATCTCCTCCAACGCCATCCTCGAACCCGACGCGGAAGGCTTCCGAAACCGTGCGCTGTGCACGTACCTCGAGACCCTGGCACGCGTGGAGTCCCTGCGGCCCCGCACGTGCCTTCCCGGGCACGGCGAGCCCTTCTCCGGGGCGGCGGAGTTGATCCGGCGGCGCCGCTCCTTCCACGAGGCGCGGGCCGACAAGGTGCTGGCACTGGTGTCGGCCGGCCTGGAGCGGCCCTGGAAGATCGCCTGCGCGCTCTTCCCGGACGCAGACGCGGGCTACGCCCACCTGGCGGTCAGCGAGGTGGTGGGCCACCTGGACCTGCTCGCGGACGCGGGGCGCGTTCTCTTCGAGGGCCCGGGGGACCCCTGGGTGGTGCGGCCGACGGAAGGGGACGACGGGCGGCGTCAGGCCTCCCAGTTCCGGGCGCGTTCCACGGCCCGCAGCCAGCCGGCGTAGGCTCGGTCTCGCGCCGACGCGTCGGGCTGGGGTTCGAAGCGGCGGTCCAGCGCCCACAGGTCCGGGATCGCCTCCGGTTTCAGAAGGCCGGCGCCCACCGAGGCCAGGTAGGCGGCCCCCAGCGCCGTCGTCTCCGTGATCCGGGGACGCAGTACGGGCGCCGCCAGGGTGTCCGCCTGCAACTGCAGGAGCAGGGCGTTGGCGGAGGCCCCGCCGTCGGCCCTCAGGTCTCGAACCGGAATGCCGCTCGCGGCCTCCATGGCGGCCAGGGCGTCGCGGGTCTGGAAGGCCATCGCTTCCAGCGCCGCCCGCGCCAGGTGGCCGCGGTTGGTGCCGCGGGTGAGCCCGACGATGAGGCCGCGGGCGAAGGGGTCCCAGTGGGGGGCCCCGAGGCCCACGAAGGCGGGCACGAAGTACACGCCGCCCGCGTCGGGCACCGAGGCCGCGAGGGCTTCGACGTCGGCGGAGCTGGCGATGAGGCCCAGGCCGTCGCGCAGCCACTGGACCGCTGCGCCGGCCACGAAGATGGACCCCTCCAGGGCGTACTCGGGGGCGCGCCCCTCGAGTTGCCACGCCAGCGTGGTGAGCACCCCGTCGCCGAGAAACCGCTCGGCCCCCGTGTTCATGACGACGAAGGCCCCGGTTCCGTAGGTGTTCTTGGCCATGCCGGGGCTCAGGCACGCCTGCCCGAAGAGGGCCGCCTGCTGGTCTCCGGCGATCCCGGTGACCGGGATCGGCGCGCCCAGCAGGGACGGGTCGGTTTCGGCGAAGAACCCGGCCGAGGGTCCCACGCGCGGAAGGACCTCCCGGGGGATTCCGAACCGTCCGAGGAGGCCCTCCTCCCAATCGAGGGTGCCGAGGTCGAAGAGGAGGGTCCGGCTCGCGTTGGTGGCGTCGGTGGCGTGGGTCCGGCCTCCGGTCAGCTTCCACAGGAGCCACGAGTCCACCGTGCCGAAGCACAGTTCGCCCGCTTCGGCACGGCGCCGGAGGGCCGGGTCGCGCTCCAGCAGCCAGGAGAGCTTGCTCGCCGAGAAGTAGGGGTCGAGGACGAGTCCGGTCTTCCGGCGGACCTCGGGCTCGAGCCCGTCGGCCTTCCACCGGGCGGTGACGTCGGCGGTGCGCCGGTCCTGCCAGACGATCGCCCTGTGCACGGGGAGCCCGGAGGAACGTTCCCACAGGAGGGTCGTCTCCCTCTGGTTCGTGATCCCCACCGCGGCGACGTCCCTGGGGGAGACGCCGGCGCGGTCCAGGGCCTCGCGCGCCGTCGACAACTGGCTTTCCCAGATCTCCTGGGGGTCGTGCTCCACCCATCCGGGCCGGGGGAAGTACTGCGGGAACTCCCGCTGGGCCGCTGCCACGGGGCGGACTGTGTCGTCGAACAGGATGGCTCGGCTGCTCGTGGTCCCTTGGTCGAGGGCGAGGGTGTAGCGCATGAGGCACCTCGGGGTTCGTGCAAGGTCGGTCCGAGCGGTCATTCTACAACGGACCGGGCGGAGGCTCGACGAGACGATTCCCGGGCCGGTTCCCGGGGCCGGCGGTGGGATCCGCGTGGCGCGGGGAGCGGGATCTGGCCTCCGGTACACGAGCCGCGGACCGCAGTTTCGATGGCGGATACGGTTGACCGGCGGGCGAGGTTCCGCTAGAAGTTGCGGGCCCTCGTTCCGCGTGGGGAACCGCGCGGCGCCTTCCGCCGAGACCGAG
>CAZGRT010000069.1:0-7165 GCA_964528225.1 uncultured Thermodesulfobacteriota bacterium
CTCACGCCACGAAGCTGCTCGCCGACCTCGGGCGGAACGCGAAGGTCGAGGAGGTCGAGAATGGTCGGCATCACGTCGAGGCTGCTCACCGTGTCCTCGACGGTCCGGCCCTCCACGTTGCCCGGGAGCTTTATGACCAGGGGGACGCGAATCAACTCGTCGTACAAGCTGAACCCGTGGTCGAAACGGCCGTGTTCGTAGAACTCGGTTCCATGATCGGACGTGAGGATGAAGACGGTGTTCTCCGCGAATCCGAGCTTGTCGAATTCCTCCAAGAAGTGCCGGAAGATCCCGTCGACGCGCTGTATCTTCTCGTCGTAGACGGCGCGCCAGAATTCGACGTCCTCCGGCCGCAAGGAAATGCGGCCGGCGGCAAGGCCTTGCTCCCGCAGTTCCTCCTGCTCCCTGGCCGTCCCCGTGTATCGTCCGTCGTAGTCCTTGTCCGTGAAGCGGTAGTCGAATCCTCCCGCAGGAACGCTCTGGCCGTGAGCGTCGTAGCCGTGGAGGAAGAGGAAGAACTTCCTCCCCTCGTTCTCCCGGAGCCATTTCAAGGCCTCCGCCGCGCTCGCGGCCATGCTCCCGAACTTCCCCTTCTCGAAGAAGTACGTGTCGAAGCCCTGCGCATAACCGAAGGGGCCGCTCACGCCGGCATTCCCGGTGAATCCCCCGGTGGCGTAGCCGTTCGCCCGGAAGACCTCGGCAAGCGTGACGAGTCCGGGCGCGAGTTCGCCGAGTTTCGACAACCTCTGGACGTGGCTGTCGTACACGGCGAACTTGTTGACCAAGCCGTGTTCGGACGGCATGACGCCCGTGAACCATGACATGGAGGACGGGACGGTCCAGGAGGCGGCGGAGATGGCGTTCGAGAAGATGAATCCCTGCCTCGCCATCGCGTCGATGGTGGGGGTGACGTCCCGTGCGTAGCCGAGGGAACCGACATGTGCGGCCTGGAGCGCGTCGAAGCTCACCAGCACCAGGTTGCAGTCCTTGAACCTCGGACTCGCCGCGCGGGGGTCTCCCCCCTGCTTTGCGGGGGACGGTACCGCACCGCTACCCGCGCACGCCTGCAGCGGGACCGCCGTCGCCAGAAGGCACCCGAGGAGGATGGTCTTCTCCAGGAGGGTTCTCATTTCCATCCGGTTCGCCTTTCCGTTGCCCCCGTCCGGTCGGGCGAAAGACCGTCTACGGATATGGGATGAGCAGGCGCTGCGCGTTGCCTCGGGTGCCGGCCGCCCTGGCTTTCACCGAGGCATCCCACTCGGCGAGCCTTCCCCTGAGGGCTGCGACGACCTCCGGGTGCTCCGACGCGACGTTCCGCTGCTCCGTCGGGTCGCGCCTGAGGTCGTAGAGTTCCACGTCCGCGACCTCCATCGGTTGCCCGGACACGAATCCCCACCACGAGATCTTCCTTAGCATGGGTGCGTGGTGCCGGACGATCAACTTCCAATCGAGGGTCCTCACGGAGACGTCGTAAGGGGGCCTCTGGGGGTCGAATGCCTCCAGATGCTCCCTCAGTGTCTCCATGTACGTGCCCAGCACCTCCGTCTTCCGGGTCGCCACGACGAACAGCCGCCGGCCCTTGAACAGGACGTACTCGAACAGGGGAATCCTGGTGCTGTAGGCGAAACGCGGCCCGCTCCCCGGGTCCTGCCCCGAGAGTTCCGGCATCATGGTGATTCCCTGCGCTTCGTGGGGGAGGGGAATGTCCAGGTAGTCCAGGATCGTCGGTACGATGTCGATGCCCTGCACCTGCGGGGTGAACCGCACCCCCCCATGCTCGTCGTTTGGGAACTTGACCAGGAGTGCGTTCTTCGCTTCGGTATCGTAGAGGTCGTAATGCCCGAAATAGCCGTGTTCTCCCAGGTCCTCACCGTGGGTCGAGTAGAGCACGATCAGGGTCCTGCCGCTGATGCCGAGATCTTCCAGAAGGGAAGTGAGATTCCCGACGAACATGTCTGTATGCAATATGCCGGTGTCGTACCTTGCAACGACGAATTCAGCGTCTCGCTCAGATAGACGGTACGGACTGGAAGGATCTCCATAGAATGTTCCATTGTATATATAGGATAAGATGTCCGCTGGAATGGAATCGACTGGCTTCATTTCACTATCGGTTGTGGAGCCTCTTGCGAAAAACGGACTGTAGCCAGGCGGGTCGAACTTCGTCTTGTGGGGAGCGGGAACGCTGGAACCGTAGGGCCAGTGAACGGTTCCGATGGGCAGCCAGAGAAAGAACTTCTCGTCCTTGTGGGTCCGGAGCCACTCCAGTGCGCTCGAGGGCACGTCGCGAAAGGTTCCCGAGGGAGGCACGTAGAAATCGAAGGAGCGGCTGAAGAGTTCTCGCGTCTCATCCCCGGCGCCCACGTACCTGTCGTCGCGGAACTCGGGGCTGCTGAGGAAGGCGGCGTTCGTGTAGCCGTACGCTTTCAGTATCTCCGGCAGGGTTCTGGCGGTCACGAGGTCGACGGCCGGTTGGAAGGAAACCACGCCGTTCACCCTCGGGTACTGCGACGTGAGGATGCTCATCTGACTGACGGGCGTGAGAACGGCCTGCGATATGAAGTTGTCGAAGACGACGGCCCGTTCGGCGAGGCGGTCGATGTTCGGGCTCGTCGGCCGCGAATACCCGTAGCAGCCGAGGTGGTCGTGCCGGAGCGTGTCGATCGAGAGCATGACGACGTTCGTGTCCCGGTGCCTTGGCTCCGCCGCTTTCGCCCCAGCGGGGCCGGGGAGGGCGAGCGTGCAGGAGACCGAGGTGAGGACGAGGCCGGCGAGCCGCAGGGACCTTCTCGCAGTGGACAGGCGGGGCATGGCTGTGCCCTCCGGAAAGGGGTTCGTCTGTTCGATGCGCTGCGCCCGATGCCGAGGCCGGTAGGCACGCCCCCCCCCGGAGTCCACGGGTGCCGGCGGCTAGGCGAGGAACAGGATGCCGATTCCGCCGATCGACAGCGCCGTTCCGAGCACGGAGCGCACCGACACTCGTTCGTTGAGGAGCACTGCCGCCAGCGGCAGGACGAACAGGGGGCTCGTTGCGTTCAAGGTTCCGGCCACCGACGCGTCGATGTTCTTGAGGGCCAGGAGCGACAGCCAGAATCCGCCGAAGACGACCACTGCGACCACGGCGGCCACGCGGCCCAGAATCCGGCCCCGGCGCAGCGGTGCGACCCAGCCGGTGAGGCTGCTCCTCGCCCACCCCCACAGGATGAGCCCGAGGGTCCCGGACAGGAGGCGAACCAGGGCTGCCTCCATCGCGGGGACGGACTCCACTCCTACCTTGGCGAGCAGCACGGCGACCGTGGTGCTCGCGATCGCCAGCGAGGCATACCAGATCCCCACTGCCTTGTTCTGGCAGGGGCTTCCGGCCGGGGCGCGTTCCCAGAGTACCCAGGCGACGCCGGTCGTCGTCAGGAGGATGCCGGCCCACCCCGTCGGGGAGAGGCGCTCCCCGAGGAAGATCGTCGCGGCGACGGCGATCGAGACGGGATACAGGGTGCCCAGGAGGGAGGTGAGCCGGGGGCCCAGCTGCATGAGCGCCTTGAAGAAGAAGGTGTCTCCGGCGGAGATTCCGATGACGCCGCTGACCGCGAGAAAGAGGAGAGGCCGGGGGGCGAGGGGCACCGACTCCGCCCCGATGAGGCAGAGTCCCAGGAGGATGCTCCCGATGAGCCCTTTGCTCAGGTTCATGGTGACCGGGGAGATCTCGTCCCCCAGCTTCCGCCACAGGATGGACCCGAGCGCCCAGGAGGCTGCGGACAGCAGCGCGACGGCGTAGAAGAACCAGCGGTCAACCAAGAGGATTCCTGGCCGCCGGGTCGGCCTGGCTCCATCGGGCGGGAAGCCGGCGGGTCACGGCTACGGAAGGTAGGGGTTGAGTTCCCCGTCCGCGTAGGAAGCCGCCGGGAAGGGCAGGTATTCGGGGCGATAGAACTGGATCACGACCTCGTCGGCGAGGAAGCCCCCTCGCTCCGTGAGACGCAACGTCTCGTCGTCCTCGCGAACCAGGTCGAACTTCTTGAGCGCCCCGATCTTTCTCGCGAACGACGCGCCCAGCTCTTCTCCCGTGAGCTTCCGATATTCCCTCTTGGGAACCCCATGGTGCTTCAGGGGCACGGTGATCGCCCACCTCTTTTCGTCTTCCGCGCATCTGGTCAGCCCCTTGGCGATGGGTAGCCGTCCCTCGCCGATCAGTTCGTGGTACTTGTCCAGGCTCTCCCCGGTGTTCACGAAGAACCTTCCCTGGAGGTTGTTCCACGAGGAGACGCCGAGGCCGAAGACGTCGCAGAGGCCGTCGGTGTGGTCCGTCAGGTAGTCGGAATTGTGCTCCTCGCCCTTCGCGAACACCCGCCGGGACACCTCGCGCCACCCCTTCTCCGCAGCCGCCAGCATGCCCAACTCCTTCATCACGTAGATATCCTGCGTGGGAGGGAACGCGGCGGGGGCGCGGTCGAACGCCGCCTTGATCGCCCCGACCTTCTCTCCGTGGGGCACGATCCGCAGGCGGTAGAGCTGGCATGCGTCGATGTCGTGGGAGAACGCGGTGTCCAGCGTGTCCGCCCACTCGCCGGGGGTGCAACCCGGGTACCCGTAGATCAGGTCGATGGAAAGGCTCTCGAACCCCACCCGTCGGATCTGCTCGATGGCTCGGACTGCGTCGGAGGCACCGTGGAACCTTCCCATGTCCTTCAACGCCCCGTCGTTGAACGACTGGACGCCCAGGCTGATCCGAGTGACGCCGTGGTTCTTCATCAACCGGAGCTTCTCCAGGCCGGCCTCACCCTGCAACGTCGTCGGTTCCACTTCGCAAGTGATCTGGCTGCACTCGGCCAGGTCGAACCGGGACGAGAGCATGGAGAGGAGTCTCTCGGTCTGCCTGGGGGAGAGCATGGAGGGCGTCCCCCCTCCGATCAGGACCGATCGCGGAGAGGGTCGCTCCACGCCGAGCATGCGCCGGTACAGATCCGTTTCGGCGGTCAGGCTCGCCAGATAGCGGTCTCTCTCTTCTTCGGAGCTCCCAGGGTAGACCACCCAGTGGCAATACTGACATCGGGATGCACAGAATGGGATGTGAATGTACAGAGAAAAGTGCCTATCGTGGTCATAGACGAATCCTTTTAGTACTTCGTCGGATGTCGTGGGAGGATACATAGGAATTGGTGGGTAGTAGATCGCCGGATAATACGACCCATCGAGGGGAATGAGGCCTGCATCTCTCAGCTCCGGCAGGCCAAAGCCTTGGACTCTGGACTCGGCCTCTCGGAGGAACTCCCGCGCACTCATGGCATTCGCCTCTCAGTCCGTCATCCCGGCGATCACGAAGAAGTGGTGTTCCAGAAATTCGGGTCGTTCGAGGATCGTGAACCCCCCGTCTTTCAGTTCGCGGACCACCTGCTCCGGCGAAATGCGTTCCGCCTGGGGCGGATTGGGCATCCCGGGGGAGGGGATCTCTCGGCCGAGGACGTCGGTCTTTCTCCATTCCAGAATGGCGATTCGGCCGTTCGGTTTCAGGCAGTCGCGAAGTCTTCGCAGGTACCCGGGGCGGTCCTCGATGTGGCGGTACACGGAGCAGAAGAAGGCCACGTCCACGGAAGCGGGCTGGAGTCCGGGGGAGTCGGGGCTCGTGAGCACCGGGACGACGTTGTCCAGTCCGGAGGTCCGAGAGAGGCGCCCGAGTTCGGCGACGAACTCGGGCTCGATGTCCACCCCGTAGACGCGTCCCGTGGGTCCCACGACCCGCGCGAAACGAAACGCGAAGTACCCCGGCCCCGAGCCGATGTCGGCTACGGTTTGCCCCGGTTCCAGCCGGAGCGCCGCCACCACCCTGTCGGGCTGCAGCAACTGGTCGCGGCGAGGGTTCTGGAGCGCCTCGGACCGTATCCTGGGCTCCGGGCGCTTGCGCTCCGACGCGAGCGCCTCGCGGTGCGAGGACGTCAGCATGGCGGCCAGGCACAGGACGATACCGAGTCCGCCGAACGAGCGCGTATGCCGGAGCATGGAGGCTCTCCGGGGCCCCGGTGCCCCGCGGCTTGCAGAGGTCGCACCCGCGTCGAATCCCGCACGGCCGCGAGGCGGGGACCCGAGGTTCTCGTGGAGGTTCCCGCACCGGGAAGACCGACATCGGCGGTTCGGCTCTCTGTTGGGCATCGCGGGGCGGCTCAGTTCCGTGGGGCGGCGATGAGGAAGTATCTCTCGGGAAACAGGTCGAGGTTTTCCAGGACCACGAACCCCGCCACGCCGAGTTCCGCGACCACCTCGTCCGTGGTGCGTGCCCGTCGGTCCACGATTACCGGTTGGGGCCTGGGGATGACCACGTCTCGTCGCCATCCGATGATCACGATGCGTCCTCCGGGCTTCAAACGCGTCTTCAGGTGCCTCAGGTAGGCGACCGGGTCAGGAAGGTGGACATAGACGTGGTGCAGGAAGAGCAGATCGCAGGAGGTTTCGGGAAGAAGGGAGTCTTCCGGCTGCGAGAGAACCGCTACGATGTTGGTGATTCCCTCCTCCCGGGCTCGCTGCTCCAGTTCTTCGAGGAACCGGGGCTGGATGTCGACCGCGAACACCCGACCCCCGGGAGCCACTTGACGGGCCAGACGGCGGGAGAAATACCCGGTTCCAGCGCCGATGTCTCCGATCACCTGACCAGGATCCAGACGGAGTGCGGCGATCACCTCGTCCGGCTTCATCACTTCGTCTCTGGCCGGGTTCTCCAAGCGGCGGATCACATCCGGAGGGTCCATGGAGAAGCCCGCCCCGGGCTCCTCCGCCACGGCCGAGCAACCTGCTGCCGGAGGGAGAATCCCCGACGCCAAGAGCAGGAGAGGAAGCAGTATCGACAGGCGCAACGACCGAGGCGGGGTAAGGCTCATTCCCGAACTACCACCGCATGGGTCATCGGAGCCGCGCCGGCGGCGCTTCGCTCACAGGGGCTTGTCGTCATGTCCCATGTATATCACGTCCTAGCGGGGACGATGTGCTGCCCAGACGTCCGGGTCGATCTCGAGGTACCCCAGCGTGTCGCCCAGGTCAACCCGGTCCCGGCGGTGCTTGACCTCCCGGACGAAGGTGCCGGTCTCCGGGGCCGCGAGCGTCCAGGTGGCCTTGCCCCCCTCCAGCGTCACCAGCGGCTGGCCCTTGGTCACGTCGTCGCCGGGTTTGATGAGCCACTCGG
>CAZGRT010000070.1:0-20441 GCA_964528225.1 uncultured Thermodesulfobacteriota bacterium
GAGGGGCTTCGGCGGAACAGACGGGCGAAGTCCAGGAACAGGCTCATGACCGCGGGCACCAGGAACAGCGTGAAGACCGTGGAGAGCGCGAGCCCCCCCACCACCACCGACCCGATGCCCCGGTAGAGTTCGCTCCCCGCCCCCGGGAACAGCACCAACGGCATCATCCCGAACACCGTCGTGGTCGTCGACATGAAGATGGGGCGGACCCGCGTCCGGACGCTCTCGCGCAGGGCCTCCCGGGCGCCCATTCCCTCCTCCCGCATGGAGATGAGCGTCTGGTGGACCACCAGGATCGCGTTGTTGACCACGGTGCCCACCAGGATGATGAAGCCGAGCATCGTGAGCACGTCGAGGGACTGGGCGGCCAGGAAGCGGTTCACGAGCCAGAGCCCCAGGAACCCGCCGCCCGCCGCCAGGGGAACGCTGAAGAGGATGACGAAAGGGTAGAAGAAGCTCTCGAAGAGGCTCGCCATCAGGAGGTAGGTGATCACCACGGCGAGCAGGAAGTCGCCCCGGAGGACCCGGAAGGTCACGGACAGCTTGTCGGCGGTGCCCGCGAGGCGCGTTCGCACCTCCGGCGGGATGATCCCCTTCTCCCGCATGCCCCCCACGAGGTCGCGGATCGTCTCCATCGCCGACTGGAGCGGAACTCCCGGGGCGGGGATCACCCGGATCGTGACGGTGCGCTGCCGCTCCACCCGGTTGATCTGGTCGGGCCCCGCGGTCAGTTCCACCTTGGCCACGCTGCCGAGCGTGACGGTGCGGCCGCCCGGTGTCCGCAGGGGGAGGGTATCCAGGTTCTGGAGGCGGGCCACCGCCGTCGAGTCTCCCGTCACGGTCAGGTCCACCTCGGTCCCGTCCACGAGCACGTCCGAGGCCTTCGCCCCGTCGAGCAGGGCGTCCACCACCATCCCCAGGTCGCGGGCCGTGAATCCCAGGTCGGCCAGGCGGACCCGGTCGGGGACGACCTGCACCTCGGGGTTGCCGAGGTCGAGGCTCGGGATGGGCTGGATCTGCGACCCGGGGATCGCCTGGGCGATGGCCCCGAAGGTGGCTCCGCCCACCTGGATCAGGTCGTCCAGGTCCTCGCCGGCGATCTCGAGGTCCACGCTGTTGCCGGCGGTGATCCCTCGGGAGAACAGGCTGCTCTGGCGCACGATGGCGATCATGCCCGGCACCTTGCGCAACTCCCGCTGCATGACCGGGATCAGTTCCTTGAGGCGCCGGGGATCCCGGGTGCTCGCGCCCATGAAGATCTGGCGCCCGCGGGCGACGTAGAAGAAGTGCCGGATGGGCGGGCCGCCCAGGTCGGGGTGCGGCTTCTCGGCCTCCCACAGGGGCCGGAAGGCGGCCTCGAGCTGCTTGCCGATCACCTCGAACTCCTCCACGTTGTACCCGGGAGGCGGAAGGAGGATGCCGATGGCAAGGTTGCGGTTCCCCTCCGGCAGGTAGTCGGTCTTGGGGGCGAGGTAGAAGGCCATGCCGAAACTCGCGCTGGTGAGCACGACCACCGTGAGGCCCTTGAGGACGATGCTGCCGCAGATGGCGTACACGAGCCCGGCGAGCCGGTCGGTGAGCCACTGGAAGAACGGGACCAGGCCGAACAGCCCCCGGGGGCCGAAGCGGCTCTGTTTGAGTGACACCGCGTGGAGGATCCGCACGGCCGCCGCCGGGATGACGGTGACCGAGACGATCAGCGACAGCCCGACCGCCGCTGTGATGGCGATGGCGATGTCCCGGAAGAGCTGGCCCGTCTCCTCCTGGATGAAGACGATCGGCAGGAAGACCGCCATCGTGGTCAGGGTGCTCGCCAGCACCGCCCCCCACACCTCCCGGGTCCCCTCCACCGCGGCCCTCTCCCTGGGCGCCCCCAGCTGGAGGTGCCGGTAGATGTTCTCGAGCACCACGATGCCGTTGTCCACCACCATGCCGATGGCGAAGGCGAGGCCGGCCAGGCTGATGACGTTGAACGTCCGCCCGAAGGCCTGCATGAAGATGAAGGTGCCCACCACGCTCGTGGGAATCGCCAGGGAGATGATCAGCGTCGGCGAGAACGCCCGCAGGAAGAGGAGCAGCACGAGGATGGTGAGGGTCCCGCCGATGTACAGGTTCGAGGTGACGAGGTCGATGGCCGACTCGATGTACTCCGTCTCGTCGTAGACCTGCTCCAGCGCGAGCTTCTCGTGGGCCAGGGGCCCGGCGTTGAGCTCGGCGACGGCCTCCCGGATCCCCGCCATCACCTCCAGCACGTTCGCGCCGGACTCCCGGAGGCAGTTGGAGACGATGCAGGGCTCCCCCTTCTGGCGGACGGCGGCCAAGGGCTTCTTGTAGCCCACGCGGGCGCTGGCGACGTCGCCGACGAAGACCCGGCTGCCCGAGGGGGTGATCATCACCACCGACTCGACGGCGGCGGGGTCGTCGAGCTCTCCCAGCACCCGGACCACGTAGCGCCGCTTCCCCTCGTCGAAGGAGCCCGCGGAGACGTTGACGTTCTCTCGGTCCAACGCGCTCATCAGATCGGGCAGCGTCAGGCCCACGGCGGAGAGGCGCTCCGGGTCCACGACGACCTGGAGCTCCTGCTCCCGGCCGCCGAACACGTTGGCCGTGGCCACGCCGGGAACGCGCTCGAGTCGGGACTTGACGACGTCCTCGGCGAACGTCTGATAGGTCCGCACGTCGCGCTCGTTGCCCGGCAGGGCCTTGAGCACGAACCACGCGATGGGGGAGTCGCCGGTGTTCACCGTGGTGATCACCGGGCGGTCGGCGTCAAGGGGCAGGTTCCGGACCTGGTTCAGCCGGTTGGAGACCTTGAGGACGGCCGCGTCCATGTCCTCGTCGGTCTTGAACGTGAGGACGATCTGGCCCTTGGAGTCCTGGCTCTCGCTCTTCATCTCCAGGACGCCTTCGACGCTCTTGAGCTGGTCCTCCTGGCGGCGGACGATCTCCCGCTCCACCTCCTGGGGGCTCGCGCCCGTCCAGCGGGTGGAGACGGTGATCTCGGGTTGGGCGACCTCGGGGGTGAGCTGGACGGGGATGGCGCGCAGCGCGAGGACGCCGAACAGAGAGACCAGGATCACCCCCACGGTGACCGTGGTGCGGCGGGAGACGCTGAGCTCGATCAGCGACATGTCGGGCCTTCCGTTCTCGCGGTCAAGCGGGTGCGCCGCTTCCCTGCCGTGCTACTTCCCGTGCCGGAGCACGTCGTAGGTGATGTCGAGGGTCGGGCGCTCTTCTCCGCGCAAGACCTCGATGGTTCCCTTCTCGCCCGGCTTGTGCAGGCCCACCTGGTAGGTGAGGTCGAACATCTCCTCCACCGGGGTCCCGTCCACGGCGACGATCACGTCGCCCTCGCGGACTCCGGCCCGGGCCGCGGCGCTCTCGGGCAGGACGCCCTTGACGCGGACTCCGCCGCCCTCCGCGTTCTCGATCTGCACGCCGAGCATCACCCGCTCGCCCTCCAGGTCCTCGTAGCCGGTGGCCCAGTACACGTCGGCGGCGCGGATGGGGATCTCCGGGACGTCCACGTCCATCATCTTCTCCCGCTTCTCCTCCGGGATCTCCACCGCCCAGGGATCGACGATGACGTAGGGAATGGGGAGCCTCCGGAAGACCCGGCGGGGAATGCCAAAGCCGTACCGCACGTGGTTGCCGCCGGCCAGCACCACCAGCCGTTTGCCCTGCCCGGCCGGGCTCCGCAGGTACTCCGCCGCGGTCTGGGCCATGGTCTCGTCCCAGAGGACCTGGATGCGGTAGAACGCGTCGAGGCGGTCGGAACCGCCGCTGTGCCCTCCGAAGATGCCCTCGATGAACGCCCGGTGGTACGGATCGTCCAGCTCCATCTCCGGCAGCGCCGCTGCCGCCTCGGCATCCAGGCCGTCCGGGCCCTTGTCCCGGAGCGCGGTCTTCACCTCGTTGCCGGCGTTGAGGGCCAGGACGGGCAGCTTCTGCTCCCGCGCGAAGTGGAGGATGTCGCGGTAGTACGGGAAGGAGCTCGGGCCCCAGTTGTTCGTCCAGACCCGGAGGAACGCCTTGTCGTCCATGGTGCCGGCCAGCCAGGCGTCCACGTCGGGCTGCGAGGGGCGGCGCAGCATCTCCATCCCCAGGGCCACCTCGCCCGGAAAGCGTTCCACGAGCCCGCGCAGGATCGCCAACTGGACGGCGTGGGAGTCCACGCTGTCGTGGGTCTCCCCTACGTAGACGACCGGGTAGCGGGACAGATAGTCGAGCAACTCCGCCTCTGTCAGCAGGCGCCCGGTCGCCCCGTGGAGGATCTGCCCCTTCTCCAGGGTTCCGGGGTCGCGGTAGGGCGAGTCGACGCCCAACCCGGTGACGTGGGCGGCGCATCCGGTCAGGAACCCGGCCAGTGCCAGGAGGATCACGAGTCGCATGGAGTCTCCTCTCGTCTCAGGAAGAAGCACCCGGGCGCCGGGCCAGGACCCAGAGCCCGAAGAGGAACAGCGGGATACCCAGTGCCTGGCTCGTGGAGAGCGGTCCGAAGGCGCCCCGCGGGTCGGCCCGGAAGACCTCGATTGCGAAGCGCGCTGCGGGGTAGAGGACCAGGTAGGCACCGAAGATCTGTCCCGGGAACCGCTGCCGGGGTCGCAGCAGGAACTGGAGGACCCCGAAGATGAGCAGGTTGGCCGCGGCGGCGTAGAGCTGCGTCGGGTGGAGCGCGGCGTGGAGCGGCGCCAGGCCTCTCGGGTCCGTGAAGGTCACGGCCCAGGGCAGTGCGCACTCCGCCCCGTAGCAGCAGCCGGCGAAGAAGCACCCGATTCGGCCGATCGCCTGGCCCAGGACCAGCGCCGGGGCCACCATGTCGGCGGTGGTCCACAGGGGGAGCTCCTTGGCCCGCACGTACACCAGGGCGGCCAGAGCCGCGCCCACGAATCCTCCGTAGAAGACGAGGCCTCCCTTCCAGATCTCGAATACCTGGAGGGGGTTTCGGGCGAAGTGTTCCCACTCCACGAGGATGTAGAACAGCCGCGCTCCCACCAAGGCGCTGACGAGGACCACGAAGCCGAGGTCCTGGTACGGTCTGGGTTCGAGCCCCCGCCGGCGGGCCTCGTGCCCCAGCAGCCAGAGGGCCGCCAGGAAGGCGAGGGCTATCAGCAGCCCGTAGGTGTAGAGGGTGAGGCGCCCGTACTGGAAAAGGATGGGGTACATGGACTTCCTTGGCCGAGATCGCGCCGGCCGCGGCAGGATATCACGAAGGCCGGTCGTCCGGCGGTATGCCGCCGGCTCGTTTCCGGCCGAACAGTTCCTCGAGGATCAGGACGCCCATGCCCACAGTGATCGCCGAGTCGGCGACGTTGAACGCGGGCCAGTGGTGGGTCCTCCAGAAGACGTCGAGGAAGTCGACGACCTCGCCCCAGCGCACCCGGTCGATGAGGTTCCCGACGGCTCCCCCGAACACGAGCCCCAGGGCCGTCAGCAGCCAGGGCCGCCCCCGCGGTGCCCGCCAGAGGATCGCGAGGATGGCCGCCAGGGCCACGGCGGTGACGGCGAGGAAGAACGGTCTGCGGAACGCTTCGGCGTGGCCCGAGAAGAGCCCGAACGCCGCGCCGGGATTCCGGATGTACGTCAGGTGGAACCAGCCCGGGATCACGGGAAGCGTCTCGTGGAGCTCGAAGGTCGCCAGCACCCAGGCCTTGGTTGCCTGGTCCAGGACCACGACGGCGAGCGCCAGGGCCCCGAACGCCAGGAAGCGGTTCTTCAACCGGCGACTCCGGCCTCGGCCAGGTGGCGGGAGCAGCGCTCGCAGACCCCGGAGGTTTCCTCCTGGGCCTTCACCGTGACCGAGTAGTTCCAGCACCTCGGGCATTTCCCCCCCTCGGCGCGGAGCACGTCGACACCGACGCCCTGGAGTTCCGGGTCGGTGAAGGCCCCGCCCGGTCCCTCGGCGAGGTCCACCTGGCTCACGATGAAGATGAACGGCAGTTCCTCCGCGTAGGGGGCGAGGAAGTCCTCCCACCGGTTGTCCGTGTAGATCACGACCTTGGCGTCGAGGGAATGGCCGATGCGCTTGGCAGCCCGCTCCTCCTCGGCGGCCTTGGCCACGAGGGCCCGCAGCGCCCGGAGCCGTTCCCAGCGCGCCGCCAGGCCGTCGTCCACCGCGTCGCGGTCGACCTCGGGGAAAAGCTGCGTGTGGACGCTTCCCCGGGTTCCCGGGATCTGGCGCCAGACCTCGTCGGCCGTGAAGGCGAGCACCGGGGCCATCAGCCGGGTCATCTTGTGGAGGATCTCGTACAGGACGGTCTGCGCCGCGCGCCGTCCCGGGCTCGACGCCGGGTAGGTGTAGAGGCGGTCCTTGAGGATGTCGAGGTAGAAGGCGGACAGGTCGACGGCGCAGAAGTTGTGCAGCCGGTGGAAGATCACGTGGAACTCGTACTCGTCGTAGGCCAGCCGGCACCGCTCCGCGAGCCGGTTGAGGCGGTCGAGCGCGTAGCGGCCGATCTCCCAGTAGTCCGCCTCCGCCACGGCGTCGACCTTCGGGTCGAAGTCCGAGAGGTTGCCCAGGAGGAAGCGGCAGGTGTTTCGGATGCGCCGGTAGGCCTCCACCAGACGGGTCAGGATCTCGTCGGAGATGCGGATGTCGTCGCGGTAGTCTTCGGCCGCGACCCACAGCCGGAGGATCTCGGCCCCGTACTTGCGGATCACCTGCTCCGGGCTGATCACGTTGCCCTGGCTCTTGGACATCTTCTTGCCCTGGCCGTCCACGACGAAACCGTGGGTCAGCACGGCATGATAGGGCGCCACGGCGCGGGTGCCGACCGAGGCCAGCAGGCTCGAGTGGAACCACCCCCGGTGCTGGTCCGACCCCTCGAGGTAGAGGTCCGCGGGGCTCCTCAATTCGGGACGGGCCTCGCAGACCGCGGCGTAGGACACGCCGGAGTCGAACCAGACGTCGAGGATGTCCTCCTCCTTCTCCAGGCGCGTACCGCCGCACGCGGGGCACGCCGCCCCCGGCGGGAGGAAGTCGGCGAGGGGCCTTTCGAACCAGCAGTCCGCGCCTTCGGCCTCGAAGAGGCCGGCCGCGCGCTCGGCGAGGTCGCCGCTCATGTAGACGCTGTCGCAGTCCCCGCAGTGGGCGGCCACGATCGGGACCCCCCAGGCCCGCTGCCGCGAGATGCACCAGTCGGGTCGCTGGGCGATCATGTTGCGGATCCGGTCCCGGCCCCAGTGGGGGATCCACTCCACCCGGTCGATCTCGTCCAGGGCCCGCTGCCGGAGCCCGGTCTTGTCCATGGAGACGAACCACTGGCGCGTGGAGCGGAAGATGACGGGCTTCTTGCACCGCCAGCAGTGCGGGTAGGAATGGGCGACCCGTTCCTCCTGGAGCAGCGCGCCCGCTTCCCCAAGGGCCCGGTTCACCTCCGGATTCGCCGCGAACACGTCCATCCCCGCGAAGGGGCCGACCTCGGCCGTGAACCGGCCCTGATCGTCCACGGGCGCGTAGGCGTCGAGGCCGTAGCGCTGGCCGACCTCGTAGTCCTCCTGCCCGTGCCCGGGCGCCGTGTGCACGGCTCCGGTCCCCGCCTCGAGGGTGACGTGGTCTCCGAGGACGAGCAGGCTCGGCCGGTCGTAGAGGGGGTGGCGCGCGTGCCGGTTCTCCAGGGCTCGCGGGTCGACGCCGGCGAGCTCGGTCCACTCGCCGATCCCGGCGGCCTCCATGACCACCGGCGCGAGCCGGCGGGCCAGGATGAGCACCTCTCCGGAGCCCGCGGGCGCCTCGTAGGCCCCGTACTCGAACTCGGGATTCAGCGCGACGGCGAGGTTCGCCGGGATGGTCCACGGCGTCGTGGTCCAGATGACCACGCTGACCCGCTTGCCGGCCAGGGCCGGGTGGATGTCGGCCGGGTCGTCCTCGAGGGCGAACTTCACGTAGATGCTCGGGCTCGTCTTGTCGGCGTACTCCACCTCGGCTTCGGCCAGGGCCGTGCGGCACGAGGTGCACCAGTACACCGGCTTCTTCCCGAGGTACACCGCGCCGGACTCCATGAACCGGCCCAGTTCCCGGACGATCTGGGCCTCGTAGGCGTAGCTCATGGTCAGGTACGGGGACCCCCACGTGCCGAAAACGCCCAGGCGCTGGAACTCCCCGCTCTGGATGTCGACGAAGCGCTGGGCGTACTCGCGGCACCGCCGCCGCAGTTCGGCCTTGGTCAGACCCTCCTTGCCCTTCCCGAGTTCCTTCTCCACCTGGTGCTCGATCGGGAGACCGTGACAGTCCCAACCGGGCACGTAGGGCGCGTGATACCCCGCCATCGTACGGGACTTCACCACGATGTCCTTGAGGATCTTGTTGACTGCGTGCCCCATGTGGATGTGCCCGTTGGCGTAGGGCGGGCCGTCGTGGAGGATGAAGGGCGGACGCTCCGCGCTTCCTGCGAGCACGGCGCCGTACAGCTCCTCGGTCTCCCACAGCCGAAGCATCTCCGGCTCCCGCCGGGCCAGATCGGCCTTCATGGGGAACTCGGTCTTCGGCAGGTTGAGCGTAGCCTTGTAGTCCATCGGGTCCTTCTCGGGTGAGTGCGGCGCGGCGACCTGCCGGCCGGCGAAAGCCCGTTACCTTATCAGGAGGCGGTCTGCGGCCGTCAAGGGCATTCCCCGCCGATCAGGCCTCTGCAGAGGCGGCCATGCACGCCTCCCGGAGGCGACGGATGGCCGCCGCGTAATCCGTCGCGCCGAAGACGTAGGAACCGGCCACGAAGGTGTCGGCTCCCGCCCGGAGGCAGGGACCGATGGTCTCGTGGGTGATCCCTCCGTCCACCTCGATCCGGGTCTTGAGGCCCCGCGCGTCGATGGCGGCCTTCAGCGCCGCGATCTTCGGCAGGACCAGGGGCAGGAACTCCTGGCCCCCGAAGCCGGGGTTGACGCTCATCACCAGGACCAGGTCCGCCATCTCGAGGACGTGCTCGACCGCGGCCACCGGGGTGGCCGGGTTGATCGAGACGCCCGCCTGCCGGCCGAGGGAACGGATCTGCTGGAGGCTGCGGTGCAGGTGCGGACACGCTTCGGCGTGAACCGTGATCACGTCGGCCCCGGCCGTCGCGAAGGCCTCGACGTAGCGCTCCGGCTCCACGATCATCAGGTGAACGTCCAGGGGCTTGCGGGTGGCGAGGCGGATCGCCTTCACCACCGGCGGGCCCACCGTGAGGTTCGGGACGAACCGCCCGTCCATCACGTCCACGTGGACCCAGTCGGCTCCCGCCCGGTCGATCGCGAGAACCTCCTCCCCGAGTCGGTTGAAGTCTGAGGACAGGATGGACGGTGCGATGACGGGCATGGGACCTCCTGACTCGGCTCTTCCGCCCCCGGGTTCCGCCGGGTGTGCGGCCGGTGCGTCACAGGTATTCGTCGGGCCGACCCGGCCGCGCGGGGAGGATGCCGGGCGCCGCCACGAGGGACGCCCTCTCCGCCCCGCGGCGACGGGTCGCGCTAGTGGACCGCCGTGACCTCTTCTCCGTCGATCCGCAGGCGGACCGCTTCACCGGATCGCAGGGGCACCCAGCGTTGGAACGTATCCCCGCTGGGGAGCCACTCGTCGGCCAGAACCCAGGAACGCGTCCCGGCATCGACGATCAGTTCGACGCGGCGGCGCGAAAACCCCGGAGCCAGCTTCCGAGAGATCCACAGGGCCCGGGAGGGCGGGCCCAACGACGCCGCTCCCGCCACCGATAGGACGACCGGACTCCCCCGCTGGACCGGGAAGCCCGCCAGAGGTTCCTGGCCGACCACCTTGCCCTGGCGCTCGGGGTCGTCCAGGCGGACCTCCTCGACGCGACCCAGCCGAAGGCCGAGGTCGTCGAGCAGGGAGAGGGCGTCCTCCAGGGAACGGCCCTCCAAGCGGGGGGAGCGCAGCAGCGCGGGGCGAGGGCCTGAGCTGACGACCAGGGGAACCTTGCTGTCCCGCGGCAGCGGAACGCCCGGTTCCACCCCCTGGGCCACCACCTCGCCCCGGGGTCCGCGGGGCAACCGCACCGCCACGTCGGGCAGGAGTCCCGCCTCCTCGAGCAGGATCCGCGCATCCTCCAGGGAGATGCCCCGCACGTCGGGTGCCGGGTGCCGCTCGGGACCCCGGCTGAGCACCACACCCACCGCGCGCCCCGCCTTCACGATCTGTCCTTCCTCCGGCCGCTGCCGCACGATGTGGTTTTCCGCCACGGCGTCGTCGTACAGGAAGCCCCGCACCTCCAGGTCGAGCTCGGCGGCGGCGAGGGCGTCCAAGCCCTCGGACAGACTGAGCCCCACCACGGCCGGAACCTTCACCTCCGGCGCCCGCTCCACGAGGAGCGCCACCGCGAGGTAGGCACCGAGGAGGGCTACCGCGAGGGCGAGGGCCCCGTAGACGACGAGGAGGAGCGGCCGCCTCACGTCGATCCCCGCCGCCGCAGGCGCGCGCCGAAGAAGCCGTCCAGTGCCTCGGCGCCTTCGGCCGCGCACGCCTCGGGATAGGTCCGGAAGAAGCCCTCCTCCGTCACGAGGCCTTCCCACTCCGCGCCACCCGGGGGCGGGGGCTCGCAGCAGAAATCCGGGCGTTCCGCGAGAAGGGATTCGACGGCGGCCTCGTTCTCCGCCCGCAGCGTCGTGCAGGTGGCGTACACGAGCACCCCCCCCGGTCGCACGGCATCGGCCAGATTGCGCAGCAGTTCGCCCTGGAGGCGCGGGAGATCCTCCAGGGACGCGGGGTCGCGGCGCCACTTGGCCTCGGGGTTCCGGCCGAGCACCCCGAGGCCGGAGCACGGCGCGTCCACGAGCACAGCGTCGAACGGTTCGTCCGGCCGGTACTGCCTTGCGTCCGCGGTCTGTGCCGACACTCCGGCGCACCCCAAGCGCTCGGCCAACTCCGAGACCCGTCGTGTCCTGTGGACGTGGACGTCGAGTGCCTCCACCCGGCCCTCGGGCCCCGTCAGGGCGGCGAGGTGGGTGGCCTTCAAGCCCGGCCCCGCACAGGCGTCGAGAATCCTCCACCCGGGTCGCGGGGCGACCAGGTGGGCCACCAGTTGGCTGGCCTGGTCCTGCACGACGGCGAGGCCGCGAGCGACCAGGGAGTTCTCGGTCGGTGCTCCGCCCGCCGGTAGCCACAGCGCCTCGGGTGACCGGGTCCCCGGGACGGCCTCGACGCCCTCGGCGGCCAGGGTCGTCACGGCTTCCCCGCGAGACATCCGCGACGTGTCCAGCCGGAGCCACAGCGGTGGAATCCGCGAGGCGGCGCGGCACAGGCGCCCGGCTCCCTCGGGGCCGTGCTCCCCCATCCAGCGTTCAACCAGCCAGCCCGGACAGCCGAAAAGGAGGGCGAGCCGTTCGGCGGCGCTCTCGGGCAGGGGGAGGTCCCGGCCCCCCGCCGCCACCCGGCGCAGGACCGCGTTGACGAAACCCGTGGTATGGGCCATTCCCTTTCGGCGGGCCAGTTCCACCGCCTCGTTGACCGCGGCCCGGTCCGGGACCCGGTCGAGGAACAGGATCTGGAACGCGCCCAGCCTGAGGATCTGCAGGAGGAGCGGGTGCACCCCGCCCAGCGGGCGTGAGGCCGCGGAAGACAAGTGGGCGTCGAGGCGGTTGCGCCACCGGAGGACCCCGTAGACCAGTTGCGTCGCGAGGGACCGCTCCGCGGGGGCGAGCCCCGGGTTTCGACGCAGCACGCCGTCGAGCACGGCGTCCGCGAAGGCTTCGCGTCGCTCGACGGCCTGGAGGGCCTCTAGGGCCAGAGTTCTCGCGTCGGGCGGGCGCTTCACGGCTTGCCTCCGAGGGACGCCGAACTATAACCGTCGGCGTTCCGCCGTGTCAAAACGGAAACCCTAAGGAGTTCCGGGGCTTCCCCTTGTTGGGACCCCGCCCGTATGGTGATAGACTGCGCGCGCCCAACCGGGGCGTGTACGGCCCCGGGGTCTCAACCGATGAGGCGACGAGATGCGGATCGAGATCGGCTACAAGTTCATCCTCGGACTGATCGTGGTGATCGCTCTCGCGGTGGTGGTTCCGCAGTTGCTCTCCCACGCGGACCTGCCCGAGTGGGCCCGGGGCATCATCCCGCCCCTGGCAGCCATCGCCGTGGGGTTGGCCATCGGGAGCTTCTTCTCCCGCCGGCTCACCGGCAGCGTCGGAGGGCTGCTGAAGGCCACCCGTTCCATCGCCGAGGGGGATCTGCGCGAGGCGGTGAACCTCGGCAACCGCCCGGTCACCGACGAGTTCGACGACCTGGCGTCCGCGGTGAACACCATGCTCACCAACCTGCGTCAGATGGTGGCGCAGATCATGCGCACGTCCCTCGACGTGGCGGGCGCCGCGCAGAACCTGTCGGCGACGGCGGAGGAGATCAACGCGAGCTCCGAGGAGATTTCTGTGACCATGGAGGAGGTCGCCCGGAGCGTCGAGCAGCAGAAGGGCGGGGTGGAGCGGATGGCGGCCCTGTTCCGGGACCTCGACGAGGGCCTGGAGGGCATCTCGGGTACGTGTCGGGACGCCGCCGAGTCGGCGCGCACGGCCGAGACCAAGGCGCAGGCGGGGAGCGGGACCGCCCGCCAGGCGTTCGACCAGCTGGCGTCCGTGCTTCAGTCCCTGGAGGACTCCGCCCGCGTCTTCGTGGCGTTCTCCGAGCGGATCCAGCAGGTGCACCGATTCGCCGAAGTCATCACCAACCTCAGCCGGCAGACCAACCTGCTCGCGCTCAACGCGGCGATCGAGGCGTCGAAGGCGGGAGAGGAGGGCAAGGGGTTCGCGGTGGTGGCCAGCGAGATCCGCAAGCTCGCCGACAGCGCGGAGCGCAGCGCCGACCAGATCACGGCCGTGCTCTCCCAGTTGGACGAGGAGAGCCGTCGGGTGCGCGGCCGGATGGAGGAGACCACCAAGAGGGTCTCCGACGGCCGGGAGGGCCTCGGCGTGGCGGGCAACGCGCTGGAGGAGATCACGGCGGTGGTCTCCGAAAACACGAGGCGCATGGAGGAGACCCTCCGGCTCGCGGGCCAGCAGGTGGAGGGCAGCCGGAAGATCGCGGCCTTCGTGCGCGAGGTGGAGACGGTGGCCGAGTCGAACGCGTCTGCGGCCCACGAGATCTCGACCACCATCGAGCACCAGACCGCGGCCATGGAGGACATGGCCGAATCGGCGATGCGGCTGAGCGAGATGGCCGAGGACCTGAACCGCCGGGTGGAGCGTTTCCAGCTCCCGGAGGAGGCTGCCTAGTTGGACGCCGCCGCCGGCTCCTACCTGGTGATCGGGGTCGAGGGCGAGGAGTTCGGCCTCGAGGTCGAGCGCGTGCGCACCGTGGTCGAGTACCGCGAGCCCGCGTCCATTCCCGGGCGCCCAGCGCCGTTCCTGGGGGCGCTGAACCACCACGGCGAGCTCCTGCCCGTGGTCGCGCTGGCCTCCCTGCTGCGCCGGAAGCCGCGGCTCGACCCGCTGCGCTCCGTGATCGTCGTGGTCGGCTGGCAGGATGCGATCCTCGGGCTGCTCGTGGAGCGGACCCACGGCCTTCTGACCCCCCTGGAGCGCATGCGCCTGTCCCACGTGCTGGGGCGGTGGGACGGGCCCTACCTGAGGCACACCCTGGAGACCGAGGGTCGTCGTATCCACGTGCTGGACCTCGACGCCCTCCTTTCGGAACTCGCCCGGAGGCTGTGACGTGGAACTCGGCGGACCCAAGGCCCGAGTGCTCGTGGTGGACGACGCCCCCTTCATGCGGCGCCAGATCTGCGAGATCCTCAAGACCGCAGGCCACGAGGTGGTGGCCGAAGCCGAGGACGGCGTGCAGGGCGTCGAGTCCTTCGAGGCGGAGCGCCCCGACCTCGTGACGGTGGACCTGGTGATGCCCCGCCAGGGAGGGATCGAGACCCTCCGGAAGATCCGGGCGCTGGACCCGGAGGCCCGGGTCATCGTGTGCTCCTCGATCAGCGACGAGGAGACCATCCTGCAGGCCATTGGCCTCGGCGCCCGCGACTACGTTCTCAAGCCGATCCAGGCCGACAAGCTGCTCGACGCAGTGGAAAAGGCGCTCAAGCGCCCGAGGTAGGCCCCGTGCAGATGGAGCGGTACCGACAGCTCTTCCTCGACGAGAGCGCCAAGCACCTTCAGTCGGTGGAGGAGCGTCTCCTGGGCCGGGGGCCGCTGGGCCGCCGCGACGTGGACGAAATCTTCCGGCAGATCCACAGCCTCAAGGGCATGGCGGCGTCCATGGAGTACGGGCCCATGGCGCAGCTCGCCCACCGGATGGAGGACCTGCTCGACCGGTGGCGGCAGGCGGGCGGGGCGGCGCCGGACAGCGCCAAGGACCTGTGCCTGCGGGTCTGCGACCGGTTGGCGGAAATGCGCGACAAGGTGGCGGCCGGGAGCGACGCGGAGGTGGACTGGTCCGACCTCGAGGAGTTGCTCGGTTCCGTGGAGCGGCGTCGGGAGCCCGAGGGTCTTCGCGTGCGCATCCTCATCGCTCCGGATTGCGGGTCTCCATCGGCCAGGGCCTATCTGGTGCTGCTGCGCTTCCGCGAACTCGACCCGGACGTCGCGTCGGAGCCGGCCGAGACCGACATCCTGAGGGGCATCCCGGTGTCACAGCTCGAACTCACGCTCCACGGGGTGGGCCGGGTCGACGTGGAGCTTCTCTACGAGACCCTCACCGAGGTGGCCGGACTCGAATTCCCCGGCGAGGGCATCGAACTCGATCTGCCGGAGGAGACGCCGGAGCCTTCCCCTGCGCCGCTTCCGGAGCCGCCGACCGAACCCGAGCCGGAGGAACCCGGGGAGGCACCTGGGGGGGAACCGGGGGAAGGCGACCGGGTGCGGCTGCCGGAGACCGTCCAGGTGCCCGTCGCCCTGCTGGACGAGTTCGTGGACCTGCTCGGCGAGATGACGATCTGCCGCGGCAATCTCGAGACCACGGCGCGCCCCCTGGAATCCGAACTCCTGAAGGAGGAGATCAACCGGCTGGGGAACCATGTGCGTGCCTTCCACGAGCGGGTTATGGGCCTGCGGATGCTGCCGTTCTCCCTGGTGACGGGGGCGCTCCGGCGTGTGGTGCGCGAGCAGGCCTCCCGCCTCGGCAAGGAGGTGCAGCTCCAGATCTTCGGCGAGGAGATCGGCATGGACAAGTCGATCCTCCTCCACATCGCCGATCCCCTGGTGCACCTCTTGCGCAACGCCCTGGACCACGGCCTCGAGGCCCCCGAAGAGCGTCGCCAGCGGGGCAAGCCGCCCAAGGGTGTGATCCGGCTGGGAGCCGCCCGGGCCCGCAACCGGGTGGAGATCACCGTGGCCGACGACGGTCGCGGCATCGACGTGGAGGCGGTCCGGAAGAAGGCGGTGGAGATCGGACTGTTTCGCGACGAGGACAGCCGCCGGATGGCCAACGCGGAGATCTTCGCGTGCCTGTTCCGACCCGGCTTCAGCACCCGGGCGGCGGTCTCCGAGCTCTCCGGCCGGGGCGTCGGGTTGGATGTGGCGAAGACCCGGGTGGAGGCCCTGGGCGGCACCATCGAGATCTCCTCCACGCCGGGCACGGGCGCCGAATTCCGTGTGAGCCTGCCCCTCTCCGTGGCGATCGTGCCCGTGCTCCTGGTGAGTGTCGGCGAGAGCGTTCTCGGCCTCCCGACGTCCGCCGTGGTCCGAACCGTCGAAGCCCAGGCGCGGGACGTCCGGAAGAAGGAGGGCGCTCACGTTCTCCTGACCGAGCAGGGGCAGGTGCCCATGCTGAGCCTGGCCCGGGTGCTCCGTCTCCAGGGGCGAAAGCGCTTCGAACGGGTTCCCCTCGTCCTGACCCAGACCGGGGCGGGCGTGGTCGCCCTGGCCGTGGACGCGTTCCTCAAGGAGGAGGACCTCTTCATCAAGCCGCTCCGCGGCCCGCTGAAGGCCCTCCGCGGCCTCTCCGGCTACAGCGTTCTGGGCGACGGGCGGCTCGTCTTCCTCCTGGACCCCCCCACGCTGCTCGCCGGCTGAGACGTCGAGCGTTCCACCCGCTGCCTCCCCCTCTACGGCAGTCCAGTCCACAAACGACCGGTAATCGCCGTCCTTCGCCCTTCCCCGAGACTACGGGGGGACCTGGGACGGGAGCGAGGCGTTCCGAATCTGACCGAGCCGGTCTCCTTTGCCCTTGACAGCAGCCCCGTTCTTGGGAATATTCTCCCAAAAGAGAAGAAAGCTCCCTCGCTCCTCTGGCGGGGGACATTGCAGCCGAGGCCATGGCGCCCCCCAAACTCCTCCTCGCAGCCGTCGTTCGAATCCTGCGGCCTCTCGTGAAGATGCTGCTGCGCCACGGCGTGCCCTACCCGGCGTTCTCCGAACTGGCACGCTGGACCTACGCGGAGGTGGCCGCCAAGGACTTCCCCATCCCGGGGCGCAAGCAGACGCATTCGAGGATCTCCGTGCTGACAGGGCTCTCCCGGAAGGAGGTTCTGCGCCTGCGGCAACTGCCGGAGCCGGGTGCCGACGGGGAGGTCGAGCGGTTCAACCGTGCGGCGCGAATCGTGTCGGCGTGGGCCCGGGAGACCGAGTTCTGCGAGCCGGGGGGACAGCCCCGAACTCTGCCGTTCGAGGGGAAGAGCCCGTCCTTCTCTGAACTCGTCGCCCGCTTCGGGGGAGACGTGACACCCCGGGCGGTGCTGGACGAGTTGCTGAGGGTGGGAACCGTGGAACGGGACGGCGACGGCGGCGTCCGTCTCCGCAGCCGGGCATACGTGCCCGCCGGAGACGCTGCCGAGGCCGGGCGCCTGGCGATCCTGGGACACGATGTGGCGGCCCTTGTCGAGACCATCGAACACAACCTGCAGACGGACGGCGGGGAGCGCTGGTTCCAGCGCCGCGTGGCGTACGAGGGCGTGCCGGCCGGAGAGGTGTCGGGCGTGCGAGACCTGGCGTCGGCCGACGGCCAGCGCCTGTTGGAACTGCTCGACCGGGTCCTCGCCGAGAAGATCCGGCGGGGGTACGAGGCCGGCGCGCCTGCAGAGACGTCGAAGGTGATGTTGGGGATCTACTGGCACGAGGAACCGGAGCCCCCGGGCCGGAAGCCGGAAGAGCGTGCGACGCGTGCCGGCAGGGGGAGGAAGGCATCCCGATGAACACGCGCAAGGGAATCGCGCGATGGACGGCCTGGGCGGTGCTCGGCCTCCTGGCGGCCTGCGGCCAGGCCACGACGACCGCTTCCGGAGACGGCCCTGGGGGAGGCATCGGCGGAACGGGCGTGGCGGCTCGGGGGACCGTGACGGGCTTCGGCAGCGTCATCGTCAATGGCATCGAGTTCCAGGTCGGCGACGGCACAATCATCGAGAAGGACGGTGCCGCAGTGGCCGAGGGGGACCTGCGGGTGGGCATGGTCGTGCTCGTGACGGGAACCTACGAGCCTGACGCCCCTCCCACGTCCCGGGGGTTCGTGCCGGGGGTTGCGGAGCGCATCGAGTACGTGAAGGAGGTCGAGGGCCCGGTGGCTGGGGATCCTTCCGCGGGCCCCTTCGCCGTGTTGAACCGGCCGGTGTCCCTGTCTCCCGGGGCGGTGGTGGAGAGCGGCCCCGAAGGGGAGGAACTCTCGGACGGCGCGCTGGTGGAAGTCAGCGGCCTGGTGGAGACCGACGGCACGGTCCGGGCCACCTACGTCCGGGTGAAGGGGCGGTTCGACCCCGCCCGCGAGGTCCAGGTCACCGGTCTGGTTTCCGACTTCTCGGTGGAGGACGGCACGTTCCGAGTGGACGGCCGGTTGGTCGTGTTCGATGCGGCGGCCACCGAGTTCCCGGCCGGCATCCCGGAGAACGGGGATCGGGCGGAGGTCCGGGGCGTGCTGGAGCAGGGCGGAGAGACCGTGCAGGCCAGCGTCGTGAGAATCCTGAAGGGATTCCCCGCGGGCCGTCGGGTGGAGGTCGAGGGAGTCGTCGGCTTCGTGGACGTGGCGAACGCCCAGTTCACGTTGGAGCACCTGGTGGTGGACGCCCGGTCCGCGACCTTCGAGGGCGGGGGGATCGAGGACCTGCGGTCGGGAGACCGCGTGGAGGTCGAGGGCCTGATCGACGAGAACGGCGTCTTGGTCGCGAAGAAGGTGGAACGCGAGGACTGATTCGAGAGAGCGAAAGAAGCCCCGCCCGGACCGGCCGGGTCCGGGCGGGACCCCTGGCGAGCGCGGCCGGCGTTCCCTGCGCACAGTGGCCGCGCCTCACCCCAACTCGAGAAGGGAGAATAGCATGCGGAAGAAGCTCCTCGTAGCACTCTGTGCGGCCGGCCTGGCGGGCCTGGTCGGCTGCGGCGGCGGAGGCGGCGGCACCGACGGCTCCGCTTCCACGGGCACGGCGACGCTGAGCGGGCGCGTCGCGGCGGACACGGCGGCCCGGGTCGCGGCCAAGCAGGTGGAGTCCCCGGTGGACGTGGTGGCCGTCGACGAGACCGGCGCCAAGGCCGCCGAGGCCCTGGGCGTAACGGACGCGTTCGAACTGGTGGTTCCGACCGGGCACGAGTACGTCCTGATCTTCTCCGACGCCGGAGGGATCATCGGGGCAATGGTGTACGGGGAGCCGATGCAGGCCGAGTTCTCCGTGGACGAGGGCACGATCGCGATCGACCTCGGCGAGATCGTCGTGAACCCTTCGAAGAGGTTCGTCCACGCCAAGGGGGATGGGCTCAAGCGTCCGGACTCCCCGCGTGGAAAGGACTCGGATGACGACGGCATCCCCGACCGTCTCGACGACGATGACGACAACGACGGGATCCCGGACGGGGACGACGTGTGCGAGGTCGGGGACGACTGCTCCCTCGGTCCGAACGACCACGACAACGACGGCGTCAACGACGACATGGACGACGACGACGATGACGACGGCATCAAGGACCATGACGATGTCTGCGGGCTCGGCGACGACTGCTCTCACGACAAGGACAACGACGGCGAGGACGACGACCGCTACCAGTGCGACAAGCGGTTCTCCCGGGGTGCCCAGCTGTGGGCCGAGAACGGGTGCGGCGACTGCCACGGTGCGGACGGTTCCGGCATGGGCGGCATCGAGTCGATCCGTGGCGTGAACGTGAACGACATCGTGCACGCCCTGAAGAAGGGCGAGGACGACGACGGCGAGTTCATGCCCAAGTACCCGGAGCTCGTGCGGTTCGGCGTGGACTTCCGGTCCTTCCTCGGGTGCGGCGACCGTGACGACGACGGCGTCTGCGCCGACGGCGACGCCGCGAACGGCCAGGCCGTGTTCGACATGTTCTGCATCGACTGCCACACCACGGGTGACCTGCGCGGCGAGTCGGCCGAGGAGATCGCCGAGGTGCTCGCCGAGGGCGAGGACGACGACGGCGGGTCCATGCCCGCTTTCCCGGAGCTCGTCGACGACGCGGCCGACATCGCGGCCTACGTGGCCGACTGCCCGGTGACGCCTCCGCCGGCTGACGAGGACGGCGACGGTGTGGCGGATGCCGACGACCTCTGTCCGAACACGCCCGCCAACACTTCGGTGGACGCGACGGGCTGCCCCGTGACGCCTCCGCCGTCTGACGAGGACGGCGACGGCGTTGCGGATGCAGACGACCTGTGCCCGAACACGCCCGCCGGCACTCCGGTGGACGGGACGGGCTGCCCGGTGACGCCTCCGCCGGCTGACGAGGACGGCGACGGTGTGGCGGATGCCGACGATCTCTGCCCGAACACGCCTGCCGGCACTCCGGTGGACGCGACGGGCTGCCCGGTGACGCCTCCGGTGGCTGACGCGGACGGTGACGGCGTTGCTGATAGTGCGGACCGATGCACGAACACTCCCACCGGGACTTCGGTGGATGCGGACGGGTGTCCTGTCCCCCCCCGGCGGCGCTTAGTACTACGTGCGTGGGTTGCCACCAGGACCGTTCCCGTCTGGTGTCAAACTGCAGGAACGGCTGGCTCAGACACAGCACTGATATGGGAAATGCTGCTGCAGCTGCGTATGACCAGGTTACGAATTGGGCTACGGGGGGAGTTGGCTGTCAGTGACAACACTCTCAGACTTTGCGACGGAGCAGGGGCAGTGCAACTGGGCTGACGATCCGCCGTAGCGCTGAGAGACATGCAAACACCAAGCAGGCCGACCTTCGGGTCGGCCTGCTTGGTTATCGGGGACCGCAGTTTCCGGATCTATGTTCGATGCAGGAGAATGAGGTGGCCGAGGGGTCAACCTTCCCCACCGAGGATGCTACTCAACCTGGCCGCCACCTCGTCCATTCGGTTCGGCCGCGCCCCAGGCTCCTTGGCCAGCATGCACAATATGAGTTCGTTGAGGCCCGGTGGCACCTCCTGACGGAGTTCCTGAGGCGGCACGGGGAGGGCTGAAATGTGCTGCGCCAGCACGGAGGCGAGCTCACCCTCGAAGGGGGGGCGGCCGGTGGCCATGCGGTACAGGATGGCGCCGAGCGAGTACACGTCCGAACGGGCGTCGGCCGGCTTTCCGGCGGCCTGCTCCGGGCTCATGTAGGCCGGGGAGCCGAGTATGGTGCCGGCCCGG
>CAZGRT010000071.1:0-1558 GCA_964528225.1 uncultured Thermodesulfobacteriota bacterium
AGGGGCGTGCCACCGCGCTCTTCTCCCGGTTGACCCGTAGTCGCAGCCGCCTGGTCAGAAACCGCTCCAGGGAACCCATCACCCGCTCGCCCGCCGCCTTCGACTTCACGTACACGTTGCTGTCGTCGGCATAGCGGACGAACCGGTGTCCTCGCCGCTCCAGTTCTTGGTCCAGCTCGTCGAGCAAGACGTTACTGAGCAGTGGCGAGAGGGGACCCCCTTGGGGCGTTCCTTCCGCGCGGGGCGACACCACCCCGTCTTCCATGACCCCCGCCGTCAGGTACCGGCGGATCAGGCGAAGGACGCGCTTGTCCTTCACCCGCCGCGCCACTCGTGCCATCAGCACGTCGTGGTTCACCAGATCAAAGAACTTCTCCAGATCGAGGTCCACCACCCACCGGTGGCCCGCCCGGATGTGCTCCCGGGCACGCTCGATGGCGCCGTGCGTGCTCCGCCCCGGCCGAAAGCCAAAGCTCGCGTCCGAGAAGTGCGGGTCGAAGAGCGGTTGCAGTACCTGGAGCAGGGCGTGTTGGATCAGTCGGTCGAGCACCGTTGGGATGCCCAGGAGCCGGGTGCCGCCTCCGGGCTTCGGGATCTTCACCCGCAGCACCGGTTGCGGCACGTAGGTCCCCTGGAGCAGTTCCTCCCGGATCCGCGCCCAGTGCCCCCGGCAGTACGCCATCAGGTCGGCGACCCTCATGCCGTCGACGCCTGGCGCCCCACCGTTTTGCACGACGCGGTTGTATGCTCGCAGCACGTTCTCGCGGCGCAGCACCTCCTCCATGAGCAGCGAAGCCTCGGTCCCGGCGTTGCCTCCGCGTGCCGTGCCCGCTTGACGCTCGTCTCCCATACTCTCGGCGGTTCCGCCGCCTACCCTCTGGGCACGCTCGGGCATCTCAGCCCTCGGGCCTGCGTCTACCTCGCGCATCGAACGCTATCCGTGCCGGTTCGGCTCCTCGTGTTCGGCCCTTCACCGCCGTGCGCGGGCGGCTACTACGGCCTCGGCTGACTTCTGCCCGCCCCTCGGGTCGTCTCTCGACGCCCCTAGCCGCCGTGGCAGGCGGTCAGATCTCCCGGGGTAAGACGCGTGACCTTCACCCCACATACCTGTCGCATATACGTCCGTCCGGTCCGGGTGACATCGGGCTTCGGGTCCTTTGGCCTCCTCGCCCACCGGACGACCGCCTCGTACGCGCTTCGTGTTCCTCAGGCCGGGGCTTTGCCTGCAGCTTCCTCCCCACGCCGCCTCGCGGCCAACGCAGTTGCTGTTCGGCTAGCGGTTCCCGTCACCAGGGCCCGCAGGGGACTTGCACCCCCAAGTCACTTCCCGGTTCGCTTTCGCTCCCCGGTTATCCAGCGCCGGTCTCGGCGCTTCGCGCCGTGCCCGGCGCACAAAGAGAAAGGCCCCCCGGCACGTGCCGGGGGGCCTTTCAGGAATGGCGGGAGCGACGAGACTCGAACTCGCGACCTCCGACGTGACAGGCCGGCGTTCTAACCGACTGAACTACGCCCCCGCAAAACGGGTGTCTGATTTTCTGGTAGGCGGAACAGGGCTCGA
>CAZGRT010000072.1:0-7345 GCA_964528225.1 uncultured Thermodesulfobacteriota bacterium
ACCCTGGCCGACGCCCTGACCGCCGTGGGCGCGGTGCCCGAGCACGCCCTGCTGGAGGCCCTGTCCGAGGTGTCGGGGATGCCGCTCGCGCCGGAGATCCACCCGGCGGACATCCCGGAAGGCGTGATCCGGCCGGTGCCCATCCAGTTCGCCAAGCGCCACCGGGTGCTGCCGCTGCGGGAGGAGGAGGGGCACGTCGTGGTGGCCGTGGCGGACCCCGACGCCCTCTCGCCGTTGCACGACCTGCGTGTGCTCCTCGGACGGCCCATCGCGCCGTGCCTGGCGCCGGCGGGGAAGATCGTGCAGGCCATCAACCGGGTGTACGAGCGGGGCTCCGACCGGGCCGAGGAGCTCATGGAGGGCCTCGCCGACGTGGGGCTCGACGCGCTGACGCAGGAACTGGAGGAACCCAAGGACCTCCTCGACGCATCGGAGGAGGCGCCGATCATCCGGCTGGTGAACGGGCTGCTGTTCCAGGCGGTGAAGGACCGGGCCAGCGACATCCACATCGAGGTGTTCGAGCGGGACCTCCAGGTCCGCTACCGCATCGACGGCGTCCTCTACCCCGTGCTCACGCCCCCGCGCAACCTGCAGGCGCCCATCGTCAGCCGCATCAAGGTCATGGCGGGGCTCGATATCGCCGAGAAGCGGCTGCCCCAGGACGGCCGCATCCGGATCAAGATCGCGGGCAAGGACATCGACATCCGCGTCTCGGTGCTGCCGACGGCGCACGGCGAGCGGGTGGTGATGCGCCTGCTGGACAAGTCGGCCGTGCTGCTGGACCTGGAGGAGCTGGGGCTCGGGGGGACGCGGCTCGAGCAGTTCAAGAACCTCATCACGCGTCCCTACGGCATCCTACTGGTCACGGGGCCGACCGGGTCGGGGAAGACCACGACGCTCTACGCAGCCCTGTCGCGCATCAATTCGCCCGACGTGAACATCATCACCGTCGAGGACCCCATCGAATACGAGCTCCGGGGCATCGGCCAGATCCACGTGAACCCGAAGATCGACCTCACCTTCGCCGCGGGTCTCCGGTCGATCCTGCGGCAGGACCCGGACGTCATCATGGTCGGCGAGATCCGCGACGGGGAGACCGCGGAGATCGCGATCCAGGCGAGCCTCACGGGCCACCTCGTCTTCTCCACCCTGCACACCAACGACGCGGCCGGCGCGGTCACCCGGCTGGTGGAGATGGGGATCGAGCCCTTCCTCGTCTCCTCGTCCGTGCTCGCCATCCTCGCCCAGCGGCTCGTTCGGGTGCTGTGCGTCAACTGCCGGGAGGCCTACCTGCCGCCACCGGAGGGGCTCGCGGAACTCGGCCTGAAGGTCGAGGACCTCCCCGACGGGCACCTGTATCGCGCCAAGGGCTGCCCGGTGTGCAAGAACACGGGGTATCGGGGCCGCACCGGGATCTACGAGCTGCTGCGGGTGGACGAGGCCACCCGGGCACTGGTGATGAAGGGTGCGGATGCTGGGACCATCAAGGACGAGGCGCGCCGGCGCGGGATGCTGACCCTGCGGGACGACGGCACGCGCAAGCTGGTGCGGGGGGTGACCAGCGCCGAGGAGGTGCTCCGCGTGACCCACGAGGAAGCTATCTAGCCTCGGGTCTCGTCGCTCCGCGCCTGCCCCCCGCTTCCGGAACGCCCCGGGGCCGCACCCATTTTTCGACGACGCGACGCTAGGGAGTTGCATTGGCGGTCTTCGAGTACGAAGGAATCGACGCCCGCGGCCGGCCCAGCAAGGGCATCGTGGACGCCGAAGGTCCCCGGGCGGCGCGGGCTAAGCTCAAGCGCCAGGGCGTCTTCGCGACGTCCGTGGCCGAGGCGCGGCGGGTGGAGAGCGCCGCGGAGCGGCGCCGCGGAGGGTTCTTCTCGTTCTCGGGCGGGATCCGGGTGCGGGAGCTCGCGATCCTCACCCGGCAGTTGGCCACCCTGCTCGGCGCCGGTCTGCCCCTGGTCTCCGCCCTCGGGGCGCTCCTCGAACAGTCCGACTCGCAGCGCGGCAGCCGCGTGCTCTCCCAGGTGCGCGAGAGCGTGAACGAGGGGAATGCCTTCCACGCGGTCCTGGGCGAGCACGAACGGTCCTTCCCGGAAATCTACCGCAACATGGTCCGCTCCGGAGAGGCGAGCGGCACGCTGCCCCTGGTTCTCGCCCGGCTCGCCGACTTCCTCGAGGGGTCGGTCGCCTTCCGCCAGAAGCTCCAGGCCGCCCTCGTGTACCCCATCCTGATGGGCCTGCTCGGCACCGGCATCCTGTGGTTCCTGCTCACGAGCGTGGTTCCCCGCGTCACCCAGATCTTCGAGGACATGAAGAAGGCCCTGCCCGCGCCCACCCGGGTGCTGCTCACCACGAGCGCTCTGCTGCGCGAGTACGGGTGGGTCGCCGTGCCGGTCCTCGTGATCGGGTTCGTGGTGCTCCGGCGCTACGCGCGCACCGCCCGGGGTCGGCTGGTCATCGACGGCTTGCTTCTGCGCGTCCCGGCGGTGGGGCGGTTCCTGCAGACCGTCGCCGTGAGCCGCTTCTGCAAGACCCTGGGGACCCTGCTCTCCGGGGGCGTGCCGCTGCTGACGGCCCTGGACATCTCCCGGGCGGTTCTCGGCAACGCGGTGCTCGATCGGGCGGTGGAGGAGGTGCGCGACGAGGTCAAGGAGGGGCGCAGCTTCCGGGACTCGCTGCGGGCCACCGGCCGCTTCCCTTCGGTCATGTGCCAGATGGTGGGCGTCGGGGAGGAGAGCGGGTCGCTCAGCGACATGCTCCTCAAGGTCGCCGACGCCTTCGAGTCTCAGGTGGAGGCGGCCGTGGCTACCTTGACTTCCCTACTGGAACCTCTTATGATCCTGGCCATGGGACTGGCCGTGGGTTTCGTTGTTTTGGCCATCCTCCTTCCCATATTCGAGATGAGTCAACTCGTCGGCTGACTGATACTTCCTGTGAACAAACATTATCGAAGACTCGGCGACGCCGGCTTCACCCTCATCGAGCTCCTCGTGGTTCTCGCGATTCTCGGTCTCCTGGCCGGGCTTGTGATGCCGCGGCTGTTCGGGAGGGGCGAGGAGGCCAAGATCACGGCCGCGAGGGTGCAGATCCGCGTTCTCGAGGATGCCCTCCATCAGTTCGAGGTGGACAACGGCTTCTACCCGGATACGGAGCAGGGGCTCGACTCCCTGGTCCGCGCGCCCAGCGTGAACCGGTCGGCCCCGAACTGGAGGGACGGGGGGTACCTGGAGAAGTCCGCGGTGCCCAAGGACCCTTGGGGCAACGACTACGTGTACATCTGCTGCCCGGGCAACCACGGCTACTTCGACCTGCTTTCCTACGGCTCCGACGGGGAGCCCGGCGGGGAAGGGAAGTTCGCCGACATCGTGAACTGGGAACTCGAGTGACCCGCTCCCGGCGAGGCTTCAGCCTGCTGGAACTCACGGTCGTCCTCTTCATCCTCTCCATCGCGCTGGCGGTACTGCTCCCCCGCCTCCCCGGCCTCAGCGAGAGCCGCAAGAACGCGGCGCTCCGCCGCCTGGCGGGGATGGCCCAGGCCCTCCACGAAGAAGCCGCGTTCAAAAAAAAAGCCTGGCTCTGATCTACCGGTTCGAGGACAACTCCTACCGGGCGGGGCAGTGGGACGAGGACGAGCAGGACTACCTCGACGCGCCCGGGCTCCCGGGTGGGCCGTCGCGCCTGCCGGAAGGCTTGCGCTTCCGCGACGTGGAGACCTCGCTCGAAGGGGTGGTGAGCCAGGAACGAGCCCTCACCCACTTCCTGCCCCAGGGGTACGCGACCCCGACCTGGGTCCACCTGGAGGACGAGGACGGGGGAGAGTACACGGTTCGGGTCCCGGCGTTTCCCGGGCCCGTGGAGATCCTGGATGGTCGGGTGGAGCCTGAGTGAGTCGCCCCGGCCCGGGGTCCGCGGGTGCAGGGGAGGGTTCACCTTCCTGGAGCTCATCATCGCCCTGGCGATGCTCGGCGCGGCGTTCACCGTGCTTCTGTCGGCCCACGGCGCGGCGCTCCGGACCGAGGCCCAGGCCCAGCGCCTGATGAAGGCCACGCTCCTGGGGCGACAGGTCCTCACGGAGACCGAGTCCGAGGGGTTCCCGGAACTGGGCGGCGACGAGGGGGACTTCGGGGAGGACTTCCCCGGGTACTCCTGGGAGCGCCGGGTGGAGACCACCGAGTTCGACCGGGTGCGCCTGGTCCGGATCGTGGTCTCCTGGCCGGAGCGAGGGGCGACGGGCTCCAGCGAGTTCTCGTACTACGCCGTGAGCGAGACGCCGTGAAGAGGGGGTTCACGCTCCTCGAGGTTCTCCTGGCGCTGGGCCTCCTGGCGCTCGTCCTCACCCTGGTCCAGGGGTCCTACTCAGGTGCCTCCCGGAGCCGCCACCTCTCGGGAACCCGGACGCGGGAGATCCACGCGGCTGCCTTCGTCCTCGACCGCATCGCCGGCGAACTGTCGTCGGCGTTCCTCTCCACCGTCACGCCCGAGCGCGCCCTGGCGAGCCGCTTCGTCGCGGGCGTCGACTCGGACGGATGGTCCTCGGTGGCCTTCGCCACGAGGCTCCCCGCCCTTCCCGGCGTCCTGCCCGGCGGGGAAGCGGAGCTCGGGTATTTCGTCGAGAAGGACGAGGACGGCGTGCCGTGGCTCCGGCGCAGGGAGTCCCGCGACCTGGACGGCGACCCGGAAGGCGGAGTTCCTTACGCGGTGCTCGGGCGCGTCATGCGGTTCGAGGTGAGCTGCTACGACGGAGCGGAGTGGCTGGAGTCCTGGGACAGCCGGGAGCGGGAGGAGGAGCCCCGGCTCCCCTTGGCCGTGTCCGTGCGCATCGGCTGGGGCGACGAGGAGGCCGGGGAGGAGACCGGGGAGACCGTGCTCACGACCTCCACCCCCCTGTACCTGGCGAGGCCGGCGCCGTGAGGCGCGACAGGGGGGCCGCCCTGCTCATGGTGGTGCTGCTCATCGCGCTGCTGGCCGTGCTCGTGGTGGAGTTCCAGCGGGAGGCGCGCCTGGAGTTCCGCGCGGCGGCCAACATGCGCGACGCCCTCCAGGCCCACGCGCTCGTCCGCTCCGGCGTGGCCGTGGCTTCCGCCCTGCTCCTGGCCGACGCCGAGGACGGCGAGGTGGACGACCGCACGGAACTCTGGGCCGGCGACGTCCCCCCCGTGCCGCTGGGGGAGGGCATCCTCGGCGTGACGATCGAAGACCTGGACGGCCGCTTCCCGCTCGGGGCCCTGCTCGACAACAAGGGCAAGGTGGTGCCGTCCTGGGCTGCCAACTACATGCGCCTGCTGGAGAGCCTGGACCTGGAGGAGGGAGACCCCGCGGAGTTGACGGACGCGCTGGTGGACTGGATCGACACGGACTCCGACGGGCCCTACGAGAGCAACCCCGAGTACACGGTCCCCAACGTCCCGGTGGAACACCTGGACAGCCTGGGCCGGGTGGAGGGGTACGGCCCGGCAGTGCTCCGGAAGCTGTTGCCCTACCTCGACACGCGCTCCGACAAGGCCATCAACGTGAACACGGCGCCGGCCGCGGTCATCGCCTGCCTGCACGAAACCCTGGAGCTCGGGGCCGCGGAGGAACTCTACCGCGACCTGGGGGAAGATCCGGTCGCCAAGGTGGAAGCCCTCCGGAGCCACCCCGCGCTTCGTGATGTGCAGGCGTTCTCGGCGATCGCACAGAACCTCAAGGTCGACAGCGGGCGGTTCCGGCTCCGGCTGGCCGCCGATGTCCGCGGGGTGAACCGCAGGGCGGAGGCGGTTCTCGAACGGGATCGCAAGGAGAAGAAGGTGCGGGTGGCGGATTGGCTGGAGGATTAGGCGGGTTGCCGACGCCTGGGGAGGTTTCGATGGCGGACTGGAGACGACTGCGGGGCAAGAGGGTCCGGGTCCTCGCGGCAGGGGTCGAGTACCGGGGCACCGTGGTCGAACTGGGGATCGAGTCCCTCATCCTGAAGAGCGCCGCCGGGTTCCGGGAGATCGCCTGGGACCGGATCAGCCGCGTGGTGGAGGAGCCGCCGGCGGCGGCCGTCGGGACGACCCGCTAGGAAGCCGGCTTCAGGGCGACTCCGGTACGCCGAGAAACCGAAGAACCCCTTCCGCGGTCCGGTTGACGATCTGTTCGGGGCGGATGCCGGCGGCGGTGGCGAGTTGAAGCGCCTCCGCGACCTCGCCCACCTGGGTGGCGACGTGGGCGTCCGAGGCCAGGCTGACGAGTCCCCCCTCCGCCGCCACCCGGGTCGCGAACACGCGGCAGGTCTCCCCGCTGCCCCGCCGCGCGTGGGTGAACGACGCGTTGTTGAGCTCGATGGCGACCCCGAGGTCCCGCGCCGCCTGGGTGACCGCGGCCACGTCCACTGGGAAGGCGGGGTTGCCCGGATGGGTCACCACGCGGACCTTGCGGTGGCGCATGGCTTCGATGAGGGTACGGGTGTTCTTGGCCTCGCGGCCCGCCTTGAGGCCGCAGCCCTCGTGGAACCCCACCATGACGTAGTCGAGGCGTTCCGCGACGTCCGGGGGCAGGTCGATGGCCCCGCGGGCGTCCACGAGGTTGGCTTCGCAGCCCCGGAGGATCCGTACCCCGTGGAGGGTCGGGGGCAGGAACCGCAGGGCCAGGAAGTGGAAGAGGTGGGGCCCGCCGGGCAGCGCAGGCCCGTGGTCGGCGATCCCGACGGCGCGGATACCGCGGAGGGCGGCGGCCCGCGCGATCTCCTCCACGGTGGAGAACGCGTGCCCGCTCGCGATCGTGTGCACGTGGAGGTCGGCCCGGATGCGCATGGCGGCATTCTAGACGGGCGAAGACGGGGCAACAAGCGATGGTCGACGAACTCGAAGCCTTCTTTGCGGCGGGCGGGCCGCTGGCCTCCTGCCTGGAGGGCTACGAACTCCGGGAGGGGCAGCTCCGGCTGGCCCGCGCCGTGGAGGGGACCCTGCGAGGGGGAGGGGTGCTCCTCGCCGAGGCGGGTACGGGGACGGGCAAGACCTTGGCGTACCTGGTGCCGGCCCTGCTCTCGGGGAAGAAGGTCGTGGTGAGCACCGCGACCAAGACACTCCAGGCCCAGGTCCTGGATCACGACGTCCCGCTCCTGGCCGCGGCGACCGGGCGCCCGGTGCCGGTGGCGCTGCTCAAGGGGCGGGAGAACTACCTGTGCCTGCGGCGCTTCGCCCGCTTCCGCTCCCGGCCGCTCTTCCGCTTCGCAGCGGAGGCCGAGGGGTATACCCGGCTCGAGCACTGGGCCGGACGCACCGGGACCGGCGACCGTGCGGAGATGCCCGAACTCCCGGACGACTACGGCCCGTGGAGGGACATCTGCAGCACCTCGGACAGCTGCATCGGCGGGCGTTGC
>CAZGRT010000073.1:0-1926 GCA_964528225.1 uncultured Thermodesulfobacteriota bacterium
GAGCCTCGACCTCGCCGCCGTGAAGAAGGACCTGTTCGCGCTGATGACCGACTCGCAGGACTGGTGGCCGGCCGACTACGGCCACTACGGCGGGCTCTTCATCCGAATGGCGTGGCACAGCGCGGGCAGCTACCGCACCGGCGACGGCCGCGGCGGCGCCTCCACCGGAGCGCAGCGTTTCGCGCCGCTCAACAGCTGGCCCGACAACGCCAGCCTCGACAAGGCCCGCCGCCTGCTGTGGCCGATCAAGCAGAAGTACGGCAGGAAGATCTCGTGGGCCGACCTGATGATCCTCGCCGGCAACTGCGCTCTCGAGTCGATGGGATTCAAGACCTTCGGCTTCGGCGGGGGGCGCGAGGACGTATGGGAGCCGCCGGAGGACATCTACTGGGGGAGCGAGAAGGAGTGGCTCGGGGACACCCGCTACTCGGGTGACCGGGAACTCGAGAAGCCCCTCGCTGCGGTGCAGATGGGCCTGATCTACGTGAACCCGGAAGGGCCGAACGGAAACCCCGACCCGGTCGCCTCGGGCCGCGACGTGCGCGAGACCTTCGGGCGCCTGGCGATGAACGACGAGGAGACCGTCGCCCTCATCGCGGGCGGACACACCTTCGGCAAGTGCCACGGCGCTGCTCCCGAAGAACACGTCGGGCCCGAGCCCGAGGCCGCTCCCATCGAGGAGCAAGGCTTCGGCTGGAAGAACAGCTTTGGCACGGGCAAGGGGGACGATACGTACACCAGCGGGCTGGAAGGCCCCTGGACGCCGAACCCGATCCAGTGGGACATGGGCTACTTCACCACGCTGTTCGGCAACGAGTGGGAGCTCACGAAGAGCCCAGCCGGCAAGTCGCAGTGGAAACCGAAGGTCGTGGAAGGGAAGAGCTCGGCGCCGGCGGCCCACGACCCCTCGAAGCGGGTCCCGGTCATGATGACGACCGCAGACATGTCCCTGCGGATGGACCCGATCTACGAGAAGATCGCGCGGCGCTTCCACAAGGACCCGAAGGCGTTCGCGGACGCCTTCGCCCGTGCCTGGTTCAAGCTGACCCACCGCGACATGGGCCCCCGCGCGCGCTACCTCGGTCCGGAGGTCCCGGCCGAGGACCTGATCTGGCAGGACCCCGTCCCCCCGGTCGATCACAAGTTGATCGGAAAGCAGGACATCGGCGCCCTCAAGCGCAAGATCCTCGCCTCCGACCTCTCCGTATCCCAACTGGTCTCGACGGCCTGGGCGTCGGCGTCCACGTTCCGCGGCTCCGACAAGCGCGGCGGGGCGAACGGGGCGCGCATCCGTCTCGCTCCCCAGAAGGACTGGGAGGTGAACCGGCCGGCCCAACTGAAGGCCGTGCTGCGGACCCTCGAGAAGATCCAGAAGGAGTTCAACGCCGCCCAGTCGGGCGGGAAGCGGGTCTCCCTCGCCGACCTGATCGTCCTGGGCGGGTGCGCGGGGGTCGAGAAGGCGGCGAAGAGCGCCGGTCACGCCGTGACCGTTCCCTTCGTGCCGGGGCGCACCGACGCGTCGCAAAAGCAGACCGACGTGCAGGCCTTCGCGGTGCTCGAACCGGCCGCGGACGGGTTTCGGAACTACCTCAAGACACGGTACAGCGTGTCGGCGGAGGAGTTGCTGGTGGATCGGGCGCAGCTGCTGACCCTGACCGCTCCGGAGATGACGGTCCTGGTCGGCGGCCTGCGCGTACTCGGCGCCAACGCCGGACAGTCCCCCCACGGCGTCTTCACCGAGAGGCCCGGCACTCTCACCAACGACTTCTTCGTGAACCTGCTCGACATGCGGACGGTGTGGAATGCGGCGTCGGAGGCCGGCGACGTGTTCGAGGGCCGTGACCGGGCAACGGGCAAGCTCAAGTGGACCGGCACCCGCGTCGACCTCGTCTTCGGCTCGAACTCCCAGCTCCGGGCCCTCGCGGA
>CAZGRT010000074.1:0-5081 GCA_964528225.1 uncultured Thermodesulfobacteriota bacterium
AGCTTGGTCTCGATCGCCCGGGTCGTGATGCCGGGGGTGCTCTTGAGATCCACCAGGAAGCAGGTCATCCCCTTGTACTTCGCCGCCCGGTCCGTATACGCGTACACGAGGCCGACGTCGCCGATGTGGGCGTTGCTGATCCAGGTCTTCTGGCCGTTGAGGAGCCAGTGGTCCCCGCAGTCCTTCGCCGTGGTCTTCATGCTCGCCACGTCAGAACCGCTGTTGGGCTCGGTGATGGCGAAGAACCCGACCTTCTCGGCGTTGACCCACCCGGGGATGTAGGCCTCCTTCTGCTCCTCGGTCCCGAACTCCTGCACCGTGACCGCCGGGCCGAGGTTCTGCATGTTGAAGGGCAGCCGCCAGGAGGGGCTCACCTTGGCGATCTCCTCGGCGAGCAGGGCGCTCTCCAGGAACCCCATGCCGTTGCCGCCGTACTTCTCGTCGATGGCGCAGCCGAAGAAGCCCAACTCCGCCATCGCCCTCACGCGCTCCAGGGGAAAGGCGTGCTCCGCCTCCTCCTTCTCGACGTTGGGCTTGATCTCGTTCTCGGCGAAGCGCCGGGCCTGCTCCTGGACCATCTTCTGTTCGGGGGTGAGCTCGAAGACCATGGATGCCCTCCTTTCGTTCGTCTCGGGACGTCGGCGGCTGATGCAACTTCGGGGCCGCCAGAGCCGCCCCCGGCGGCCCGCCCTGGTCCCCTCCGCGAGGCCGTGCTAGCCTTTCGTCCATGCCGGCAACGCTGCTCGTGACCGAGATCTTCTCGAGCATCCAGGGGGAATCCCACTGGGCGGGTTATCCCTGCACCTTCGTGCGGCTCGCCGGATGCAACCTGGACTGCTCCTACTGCGACACCCGGTACGCCAGGGAGGGCGGGACGCCCATGCCGGCCGAGGCGATCGCTCGGCAGGTGGCCCTGGCGGGCCTCGCCACCGTGGAGGTCACGGGGGGCGAACCCCTGCTCCAGCCGGGCACCATCCCCCTCCTCGAGAAACTGTCGCGATCCCGCAGGGTCCTGCTCGAGACCAACGGAAGCCTGCCCCTCGAGGGTCTGCCGCCGGAGGTCTGCGTCGTCATGGACCTGAAGACTCCCGGTTCCGGCATGGCGGATTCCAACCGATGGGAGAACCTGGCGCTGCTGAAGCCCACCGACGAGGTCAAGGTGGTCTGCGCCGACCGGGGCGACTACGAGTGGGCGAGGGATGTGCTGGCGAAACACGACTTGCCGCGGCGCGCCCGCGTGAGCCTCTCGCCGGTGTGGGGCGCGCTCGACCCGGCGGAACTGGCTCGCTGGCTCCTGGCGGACCGGTTGGACGTGCGCCTGCAGGTCCAACTCCACCGGATCCTCTGGCCCCGCGCCGAGCGCGGGGTCTGAGGGTGCCGCCCAGCCGCCCTTTCAGCGCCGCGATGCGAGAAGCCAGAAAGACCCCCGAGGGCCGGTGGTACACGGTCGAAGTCCGCGAGGGCGTGTGCCGGATCGGCCCGCCCGACTGGCGGCAGGACGACCGCGGCCTCTGGGCACGAGTGGAGCTCGAGGCCCGGGCCTTCGAGCAGCGCATCGCCTGCCCCTCGTGCGGCACGGCCTGGGTGCTCGAGGAGTTCGATTGCATCTTCGGGACCGCGTGCGACGAGGGCAACGACGTGCTGGTGCTGGTTCGTTGCACGGGGTGCCGACTGCCGCACCGGGTGCGCGGGGTGGGCTTCCTCACCGCCTACCCCCACCTGAAGGACCTCATGGAGGGATGGTCGGACTGGGAGCGGCGCAGGAAACTGCTCCGATGCGAGGAGGAGAAGCTCTACGGCGGATCGGGGCTGGCCTGAAGGGAAGCGGGACGTCGAAAGCGCCGCGGCGACGGGTTCAGCGCCCCACCGCCCTCTCCACCTCCGTCAGGGCCTCGGGGGACAGACCGAGATCCCGGAGATCGTCGTGCGAGGGCGAGCCGTTGCCTCCGAGGTACCCGTTGATGCGGGCCGCAGCGGTGGAGGCTTCCGCAGCGGCGGCCGTGCCGTGCCGCGCGCGGACCTCGCTCCAGACCCGAGGGTGGCGCTTCAGAAGGTACTTCTGGTGGTAGTCCTCGGCGGGGTAGAACCGCCCCGCCGGCTCGACGTCCGTTCGCACCTCCCTGCCGAGGCGCGCCTCGAGCTTGCGCCGGCTCTCCTCCACCGCCCTGCGCTGCCCTTCGCCGTGCCAGAACACGGCGTTTCGGTACTGGCGGGACCAGGTCTGCGCGGTCGGATCGTGCCCCTCCCAGAACACCGCGAGCAGCTCCCCGTAGGAGACCCGGACCGGGTCGTATTCCACCTGCACCGCCTCCGTGTGATCTCCCAGACTCCGGTACGTGGGATCGACCTTCGATCCGCCCGTGTAGCCCGCCGCCGTCCGGACAACCCCCTCGACACTCCCGAACCGGGAGTCCACGCCCCAGAATCAGCCCAGGGCGAAGGTGGCGAGCTCCGTTTGGGCCGGGCGGACCCCGTCGATCGGCGCGGCCGCGCGGCGGTCCGCATCGACGGGCGCGCGGGCGGCCTCGGTGTTCGGCTCCTCCTGGCCGCGCACGGCCGGGCTATCGGAGGGGCAGGAAATCCCAACGGCCGCCGCGGCCGGGGACGACACCGTCGCGCCGGAGAGCAGCAACCCGGCAAAGGCGAAGCACAAGCTCCCCTTCCACCCCGAAGGCCTCGCGCCTACCGGGTCGTCTCTCATGCCTGCGTCCCCGCGAACTTGAGCGCGGCCGAATTGATGCAGTGGCGCTGCCCGGTCGGAGGAGGGCCGTCCCCGAACACGTGGCCCAGGTGGGCATCGCAGCGGCGGCACAGCACCTCGGTGCGCACCATGAACCAGCTGCGGTCTTCGAGCGTGTACACGTTCTCCTCGGCCACGGGTTTCCAGAAGCTCGGCCAACCCGTCCCCGACTCGTACTTGTCCTCGGAGGAGTACAGGTCGGTCCCGCAGCAGACGCATTGGTACACCCCCTTCCCGTGGTGGTCCCAGTACTCGCCGGTGAAGGCCCGCTCGGTGCCCTTCTCCCTCGTCACGTGGTACTGGACGGGGGTCAACCGGGAGCGCCACTCCTCGTCTTTCTTGACCACCTTCTCCGCCATGAAGAAGTCTCCCTTGGCCACCGAGTAGAGCTTCAACATCGTAGGGTCTCCCCGCGTCGCCGGTCCCGCTTCGCTTCCCCGCCCCTCCCCCGCGACACCCAGCCTGCGGCCTGCCAGTGCCAGGGCGGCCCCAGCCAGGGCGCGGAGTACGTGCCTCCTCTCCACGTTCACGTCGCCTTCCTTTCCCCCGGGCCGGACACTCCGCCCCCACCGAGCGGCGCCATCCCCGAGCCAGCGGTCTTCGTGTGGTGAGTCGTCCTGCAGCCGTCCGCCTTACAGGAAAGACGCGTCGGGAGCACCGCGCTCAGCAGCACGCCCCGCCCCCGCAGTCGCAGGAAGGCGGCTTTCCGGTGATCCAACTCCGGATGATGGCGTCGGCGCACCCGACCCCGGCCGCCACCGAGAGCGCTCCCGCGGGGCAGTTTCGGGAGCACGCCCCGCACTCCATGCACGCGTCCCGATCGAGGATGTGAGCCTTCCCGCCCTCCACGGCAAAGACGCCGTGGGGACAGACCATCCGGCACAGGCCGCAGCCGGTGCAGGCGTCGGGGTCCAGGTGCAGCGTGGAAACGCCCTCGAGGTAGCGGAAGCCCTTCATCGGCGAACCCTCTCTCGGCGGAGGCGCGCGGGCCTCCACGGAAACGGGCTGCAGGCGGCAGCGCGCGGCAGCCCGACGTTCAACTCCCAAACGCGGACGCGATCCAGAACACGCCGGCCAACGCGGCTGCCCCGGCCTGCCAGGGGAGGGCTCCCCTCATCTCCCGTTCCACGCCGGACGGAGAGGTGAAGGGCGTCGCTCCGGTGAAGTTCATGGCCACATAGGACGCCGCGGCGGGAAGGACCAGGAGCAGCGCGAACGTCTCGCCCCAACCGAGGCCCTCCCGGTTGCCCAGCGCACCCCAAAGGGCCAGTGCCAGCCCCGCCACGGCACCCTTGGCGGAGAACGCCCTCCCGGGAAGCCACGGGAGAAGCACCGGGGTCAACACCGCCCCGGCGAGGACCGCACCGACCAGGGCCTCGACACCGCCCACGCCCCGTTCCCAGGCCGCCCCGAGAGAGAACCAGCCCGGGCCGATGCCGCCCAAGACAAAGAGCACGAGGACGGCCCACAGGGCCGGCTTGAGCAGCATCACGACTTCCACGGGGGCGAGCGCGAGCCGCTCTCCCAGCGGGAAGGTGACGCCGCGCATTTCCGTCGTGGCGTGCATCCCGGCCGCCAGGAAGGCCCGGATGTCCCGTGCCCGCACCGGACCGTAGACCACATGGAAGCCGCAGCCCTTCCGCACCTCGCCGGCTGCCACGCCGGGGGCCCCGAGCTGGGGGAGCACCAGCTTCCGGTGGGAGACCACCCGGGCGAGGCCCGAAGACTTGACCCGGCGAACGACCTCGGCGGTTCCGAAGGTCCCCTTGCCCGCCGCGCACCAGACGTTGATGCCGTGGGTTTCGAGCACGAGCACCCAGGCGTCCAACCCGGCCGTGTCGCGCCGGAGGACGTCGAAGGTCATCTTGTAGTTGGCCGTGACCAGCACGGGGGATTCCGGGCCCGGGGTGCCGAAGGCGTAGAGCCCCGGCGCGATCCGGTAGCGGTCGCGGCCGATGCCCCACCGCATCTGCCAGCGGCCCAGCACGTCTCCGGCCTCGAGTCTGGACGCCACCCGCGGCACAGGCCCGGCGGGGGTCGCGAGCCATCCCTCGACGAAGGGCCAGACCCGGTACCCCGGGACCTCTCCCCCGGGAGACTCCGTCGCCGGGCAGCACGACGACTCGGCCATCCCCAACACCATTCCCTCGGGCGCCCCTCCTACCGGTTCGCAGCAGGCGGCTGGAGATCGTCCCGCCGCCGCCTTGCCCCCACCGCCCTCGGGACAGCACTCCGCCTTGCGTTCCCGCTTCATCGCCTACCCTCGCTCGTCCGTGCCACACGGCAGAGGGCTCGCCGTGGGCACCGCCGCAGACGTGCCCGCCCGCGCCATCATCCACCA
>CAZGRT010000075.1:0-2204 GCA_964528225.1 uncultured Thermodesulfobacteriota bacterium
GGCACTATCCAACCGACGGAACACTCGGGTACCTCGGGTGTGGCGTTGTGGCGGACGGTGGAACAAGGCAACCTACGCGTCCGGATGGTCGAATACAGTGCGGGATACGAGGCGGATCACTGGGGCCAGCACCCGGGGGTAGGGGTAGAAGTCGATCCACGTGGGATCGGTGTCCACCACCAGGCTGCGGATGCCGGCCGCCCGGATGCGCCGGCCGTGCCTCAGCGCCTCCTCGAAGGGGTCGCGCCCCTCCATGGCGATGTTGGCCTTGCCGTCTGTCAGTAGCACCAGCAGGGGCGCCCGACCGGGGTTCCTCCTCCCCTCGTACCAGAAGAGCTCCAGGGCCTTGGCCAGCGCCAGGGCCAGGGGCGACTTCCCCCCCGTGGGCACGTCGCGCAGGCGGCGTTGGGCCATCTCCACGCTGGTGGTGAAGGGCAGGGCGACCCGGGCCTCGGTCCCGCGGAACACCAGCAGCCCCACGCGGTCGCGCTTCTGGTAGGCGTCGGCCAGGAGCGACAGCACGATGCCCTTGGCCCGGGCCATCACCTCCTCGGCGCCCATGGAGCCGGAGGCGTCCACGGCGAAGAGCACGCTCACCCCGGACGCGCGCGCCCAGACCTTCTCCCGCAGGTCCTCGGAGAGGATGTGCAGGCTCCCGCGGTGCTCCCCGGGAAGTCTGCGCCGCAGTTGGTGGGGGGCCGCCGCCCGGAGCGTCGCGTCGAGGGCCACGGCCTTCACCCGCCCCCGGGGGATGCGGGCGCGCACGTAGCGGCCCGAGTCGGGCGCGGTCTTGTTCTTGATCCTCCGCCCCCGTGCCAGGGTGCGCTGCGTCACGCGGTTCATCTGGGTGCCCCGCACCCGGAAGCTCCCCGCGGGAGCGTACACCCGCTCTTCGCGGACCACCCGGTCCTCGGCCTTCTTCTCCGCGCTCAGGTGGGGCCTTTTTTTTTTGACGCCGCCGCCCGTTCCTCCTGGGCCTCCCGGGTGCGCCGGATCGAGGAGACCACCTCCTCCTGCGCCAGGATCTTCTCCTCGAACGGGGTCTTCTTCATGCGGTGGGGGTAGACGAGCCCCGCCGCCTCGGCGACGTCCTCGTCGGTCACGTCCGTGCGGCCCCGGAAGGCCGCCAGGGCCGCCACCGCCTTTTCCAGGGCCACGTCCGAGCGGTGGCCGTCCACCCCGAGGTCGACGCTCAGGGTCGCGATCACCTCGAGCACCTCGTCGCCCACGGTCACCCGGGGCAGGAGTTTCTCGGCCCGAAGGATGGCCTCGCGCAGTCCCGCGTCCTCCTCGTCCCAGCGCCGACGGAACGCGGCCGGGTCCTGCTCGTAGGCCCGGCGCCGGCGCATGACCTCGACCCGCAGCGCCGGATCGCGGATGCCGGTCACGTCCACGCACAGGCCGAAGCGGTCGAGCAGTTGCGGCCGCAGCTCGCCCTCCTCCGGATTCATGGTGCCCACCAGGACGAAGTGGGAGGGGTGGGAGTAGGACACCCCTTCGCGCTCGATGTGGTTGACGCCCATGGCCGCGGCGTCCAGGAGCACGTCGACGATGTGGTCCTCGAGCAGGTTCACCTCGTCCACGTACAGGATGCCCCGGTGCACCCGGCCCAGAAGGCCCATCTCGAAGCTCTTCTCCCCGGTCTTGAGCGCCCGCTCGATGTCGAGGGAGCCCACGACCCGGTCCTCGGAGGCCCCGACCGGCAGGTCGAGGACGCGCATCTTCTGTGCCTCCACGGGCACGGACTCGCCGGCCCGGGTGCGCTCTCGGCAGGAAGCGCACATGTCCCGCGGCCGGGTGGGGTGGCACCGGTAGGGGCAGTCGGAGACCACGGGGATCTCGGGCAGGAGCTGCGCGAGCGCCCGCACGGCCGTGGACTTGGCCGTGCCCTTCTCCCCCCGGATCAGGACCCCGTCGATGGTGGGGTCGATCACGTTGAGGATCAGGGCGAGCTTCATCTTCTCCTGACCGACGAGGGCGGAGAAGGGAAAGACTTCCGAGTGGGGCATCGGTCTTCCTGGATGTTCGGCGCCGGAGTCCGCAGAATGCTAGCACGCCTGGGGAAGCGGGAGAACCCCCGAACGTCTTCCCCGCACGGGGAGAAACGGGTAAGGTTGTCCCATGTTCAGGGTGTTATTGATCGGACTCCTGGCGGGGGCGCTGGCGGCAGGGCCCCGCCCCTGCGCCGCCGACGGGGACGGTAC
>CAZGRT010000076.1:0-1836 GCA_964528225.1 uncultured Thermodesulfobacteriota bacterium
TACTGCAGCCGCATCTGCTGCATGTACTCGGCGAAGCACGCGCGCCTCTACAAGCACAAGATGCACCACGGCCGGGCGACGCTGTTCTACATGGACCTGCGCTGCACCGGGAAGGGGTACGAGGAGTTCCTCCAGCAGTCCACCGAGGAGGAGGGCCTGGTCTACATCCGAGGCCGGGTCTCCAAGGTCTACCGCGTCGGCGACAAGGTGGTGGTGTGTGGCACGGACACCCTGTCGGGCGAGCCCGTGGAGGTGCGCACGGACATGGTGGTGCTCGCCATGGCGGCGGTCCCGAACCCGGAGCAGGCGGAGCTGGCCCGGGTGCTCGGCATCCCGGTGGACGAGAACGGGTTCTTCCGGGAGTCCCACTACAAGGTGGGGTCGGTGGAGACCGGCCGGGACGGCATCGTGGTGGCCGGCACCTGCCAGGGCTCCCGGGACATCGCCGACACCGTGGCCCACGCCTCGGCGGCGGCGAGCAAGGTGCAGGTTTTCCTGAGCCGCCTGGCGCGCCAGGCGGCGTGACGGGTGACGGGTGACGAGTAACGGGTCCGGCACCTCGAACTACGCGTCACGCGTCACGCGTCACGCGTCACGGACTTCGAGATGAATCGAATCGGCGTCTTCATCTGCTGGTGCGGGTCGAACATCGCGGGCACGGTGGATGTGCACCACCTCGTGGAGGATCTGCGCAAGATCCCCGACGTGGTCCACGCCGAGAACTACATGTACATGTGCTCCGACCCCGGCCAGGACCGCATCAAGAACGCCATCCAGGAGAAAGGGATCGACCGGCTTGTCGTCGCCTCCTGCTCCCCGCGCATGCACGAGAACACCTTCCGCAAGGCCGCCGGGTCGGTGGGGCTGAACCCCTTCCTGGTGGAGATCGCCAACGTGCGGGAGCAGTGCTCCTGGGTGCACCAGCGGGACAAGGGCGCCGCCACGCAGAAGGCCTTCAACATCATCCGGGCCACCATGGAGAAGGTCCGCCGGAACGCCTCCCTGGAGGCGATCCGCGTGCCCCTGACCAAGCGGGCCCTGGTGGTGGGCGCGGGGATCGCCGGACTCTCGGCGGCCCTGGACCTGGCCGACGCCGGGTACGAGACCGTGGTGGTGGAGCGGGAGGCGGAGCTCGGCGGCAACGCGCGGCGCCTCTCCAAGACCTTTCCCTACCACGAGGACGCCGCCGACATCCTGGCCCCTCGCGTGGAGGCGGTGCGGAACCACCCGAACATCCGCCTCTACGCCTCGAGCCGGGTGACCGAGGTCACCGGGTACGTGGGCAACTTCGAGGTGAAGATCGACAAGGGAAACGGCGGTGCCTCCGCCGAACCCGCTTCCGAGACCGTCGGCGCCATCGTCGTGGCCACCGGCTACCGGCTCTACCCGGTGGAGCGCATGGCAGAGTACGGCGGCGGCTCGGTGCCGGACGTGATCGACGCGCTCTCCTTCGAGGACCTCCTGCGGCAGAGCTTCGGCTCGGGGGAGCCGGTGCGCCGGCCGTCGGACGGGAAGCCCGTGCGGGACGTGGTCTTCATCCAGTGCTCGGGGAGCCGGGACCCGGAGAACCACAAGCCTTACTGCTCGCGGGTGTGCTGCCTCTACACCTCGAAGCAGGCGCGGCTCTTCCAGGAGCGCAACCCGGGCGGCCGGGCCGTGGTGTCCTACATGGACATCCGCACCGACTGCAAGAACACCGAGGAGTACTGCCAGAAGAACATCGAGGACGGGGGCCTCGTGTACGTCCGGGGCCGCGTCTCCAAGGTGTGGCGCGAGGGCGACCGGGTGGCCCTGTGGACGGCCGACACCCTCACCGGCGAGAAGCTCGAGCTCACG
>CAZGRT010000077.1:0-5939 GCA_964528225.1 uncultured Thermodesulfobacteriota bacterium
GGCGATTCGGCGCTGGTCGGGTGCCGAGGTCCTGGTGGCGGAGGGCACGGGGGATTCCCGTCTGTCCACCGGCGACGTGTTCCGCCTGCACGGGTACGACCACATGGCCCGGAGGCTGGGGGTGCCGCTGGTCGACCTCGACGAGGAGCCGCTCGTCCGCAGGGAGGACCCGGCCTGCCTCGTGTTCCCCGAGTTCTGGCTCCCGCGGATCGCGCTCGAATGCTTCGTGGTCTCCTTCGCGGTGCTCAAGCGCCACAGCCTCGCCGGCGTCACGCTCTCCCTGAAGAACATGATGGGGTTTGCTCCCCCCAGCCGGTACCGGCAGGGCGGGGCGTGGAAGAAGTCCGCCTTCCACCGGCGGATGCACGAATCGATCTTCGAGCTCAACCGGTACCGCCGGCCCGACCTGGCCGTCGTGGACGCGAGCGTGGGCCTCGCGGAGCACCACCTGGGAGGCCCACGCTGCGAGCCACCCGCGGGCAGGATCCTGGCGGGATTCGATCCCGTGGCCGTGGACGCGGCGGGCGCGCGGCTCCTGGGGGTCGATTGGAAGCGGGTGGGCCACATCCGGATGGCCCACGGGATGCTCGGCGACGCGACGGCCGGAGCGGGGGCGTGAAGCGCTACACCGTGCTGGTCGCGGCCGTGCTCATGCAGATGTGTCTGGGCGCCACCTACTCCTGGTCCGTCTACGTCCGGCCCCTTCGGGAGCTCACCGGACTCCTCCAGGGCCCGGCGCAGCTCCCCTTCGCGGTCTTCTACTTCGTCTTCCCCGCGGTCACGGTGCTGGCCGGCACCCTCCTGCCCCGATTGGGGCGGCGGCGGTGCGCCGTCGCCGGTGGCGTGCTGTTCGGCGCGGGGTGGCTCGTGGCCAGCCTCGGAGGGGTCGACTTCGGGCTCACGGTCCTGGGCATCGGGGGCATCGCCGGGGTCGGGGCCGGGCTGGCGTACATCGTCCCCATCTCCACGTGCATCCTGTGGTTCCCCGAGCGAAGGGGCCTGGTGACGGGGGTCGCCGTGGCCGGCTTCGGCGGAGGCGCAGCCTTGGTCAGCCAGGTCGCGGGGAGGATGCTCGCGGACGGCGCAACGCCGTTCGACGCCTTCCGGTGGTTCGGCGCCGCCTTCCTCCTCGTCGTCGCCCTGTCGGGTCTCGCCATGGCCGACCGGCCCGGCGCTCCGGACCGGGAAACGGGGCCCCTGCCTCTGCGCGACGTCCTCCCCCGCCGGGCCTTCCGGCTCCTCTACCTCGCCATGCTGGTGGGGCTCGCGGCCGGCTTCGCCGTGAACGCCAACCTCAAGGAGCTCTTTCCGTCCAGCGCGTCCCGCGGGGTGACCGCGGTGTCCCTGTTCGCGCTGGGCAACGCCGCGGGCCGGGTGGCGTGGGGAGGCCTCTTCGACCGGACGGCAGCGGGGACGGCCGCCTGCTGGAACCTCTTCGCCCAGGCGGCCCTGTTCGCCGCGGGGCCGTGGCTCGTGGAGTCGGCTGGCGGGTTCCTCGCCTTCTCGCTGCTCTCCGGAATCAACTACGGAGGCGTCCTCGTCCTCTACGCCTCCTCGACGGCGCGGGTGTGGGGCAACGGACGCGTGGGCCAGGTGTACGGGTGGCTCTTCTCCGCGAACATCCCCGCCGCCCTCGCCCCGGTCGCCGCGGGACTGATCTACGACCGCGCAGGCACTTTCACCCCGGCCCTGGCGGGTCTCGCGCTCCTCCTCGCAGCCGCCGGACTCTGGCTCGCCAGGAACGCGGGGCACCTCGCCGCCGCTCCCGTCAGGGCGGGATGACGCCGATCCCGAAATGGACGCGGGGGGCCGGCGCCGGGTACCGCGCGGTCCACCGGTGGAGGAGTTCCACCTCCAGCACCGGGCACACCCTCTCGACCTCACAGGCAGGGCAGGGAACCGTCCCCGCGACCCGGCCTACCAGGGTCACCCGGGAGCCCGGGGAGAGGTCGGCCGGGTCCGAGTGCAGGAGGGGTCGCGCGAGGAAGCAGCCGAGCGGCGAGGCTTCCGTGCGGGGCCTCCCGCCGTCCCGCAGGGGGTAGGCGAGAACCTCGAGGTCCGTGGAATCGCCTTTGTCGACCACCTGCAGCACCGCACCTCCCCACCGGACCCGGCGCCCCCGGGCCGCCTCCGGGTCGGCGGCGGCTTGGACGGGGAGCAGGCCGGGGTCCACGCCCTCTGCGTCCAACCGGGGTGCCGCACAGGCGCACACGAGGCCCAGCAGGAGGGCCCACGAGCCGGCAGGTGCCATGATCTCGCCTCCGAAACGGGTCGCCCGGAGGAGTATACCCGCCGACGCACCCGGTACCCGGAGGCGGCTCCTCTGTTATCCTTGCGCTGCCACCTTTCTCGCCACACGGAGCAGGGAGCGATGCGTCCGTGAGCAGCCCAGGTCCGGAGGAGAGCAGGCCCTCCCGCCCCGCACGCCGTCCATGGCGAACCGCGATGCACGAGGTCATCTTCGAGGCCGATACGCCGGCGGGGAAGGCCTTCGACGTCGCCCTCATCGCGTGCATCGTGGCAAGCGTCCTCGTCGTGATGGCCGACAGCGTCGCCCCCCTGCGGCGGGCCTACGGGCGGCAACTGACCGCGGCGGAATGGACGTTCACGGCGATCTTCACCATGGAGTACGCGGCGCGGCTGCTCTGCGTCGGCCGACCGTGGGCCTACGCGAGCAGCTTCTTCGGCGTCGTGGACCTGCTGGCGGTTCTCCCCACCTACGTGGGCCTGCTGATGCCGGGTGGCCACTACCTGCTGGTGATCCGGGTGCTCCGCATCCTCCGGATCTTCCGGATCTTCAAGCTGGTGCAGTACGTGGCCGAGGCCCGCGGGCTGCTTCGGGCGCTCCGGGCGAGCAGCCGGAAGATCCAGGTCTTCCTCGTCGCCGTGCTGGCCCTGGTGGTGGTCTTCGGGTCGCTCATGTACCTGATCGAAGGAGAGGCCAACGGGTTCACCAGCATTCCCCGCAGCATCTACTGGGCCGTCGTGACCATGACGACCGTGGGATACGGCGACATCTCCCCCAACACGCCACTGGGGCAGTTCGTGGCCTCGCTGATCATGATCCTGGGGTACGGGATCATCGCGGTTCCCACCGGGATCGTAACCGCGGAGATCGCCCGGGGGACGAAGGGCGGCGAGGTATCCACCCAGGTCTGCCCGCGATGCGCCGCCGAGGGGCACGATCCCGACGCCGTGCACTGCAAGTACTGCGGGGCCCCCCTGTAGGCCGACCGGACGTTTTCCCTGGACACTCCCGCGCGGGTTCCGCTATACGAACCGGGTTCGGGCTCGTCCCGGTGCGCCCCCCCTGCGAGGTGCTGCACGTGCTTCCCACCCCGGCATCCTTCTTCGGCTTTTCGTTCTTCGGGGGCTTCTTTACGAAGCCTGCCCGCGAGCCGGAGGTCTAGGGAGAAGCCGACCCGACCACAGACTTCCACGGCCACGGGCAGCCTAGACCGCCCGTGGCCGTTTCGTTTCGAGGGGCCGCCGGCGGAAGGAGCCGGCGGCCCCTGAACGTTCCCCCCGGGAGCGAGAGGAGCACACCGTGATCATCGTCCTGAAGAACCGCGTCCAGCCCGACTCGCCGGAGTACCGCCAGTTGGAGTCCACCGCCGCCCGCTACCCGGACCTCGCGCTGCGGCTCCACAACGTGAAGGGGTCCCTGCAGACGATCAGCGAGGTCTACGTCTTCGGCCCCACGCGCCAGGTGCCCACGGAGGCGTTCGAGGAGCTGCCCTTCGTCCAGCGCGTCATCCGCGTGAGTTCCAAGTACCGCATCATCGGCCGCCACGAGGGGCAGGCCGAGGCGGTGGGCTTCGAGTACCGGGGCCTCGCCTTTTCCCAGGACAACCTCCACGTCTTCGCCGGCCTGTGCGCCGTGGACACTCCCGCGCACGTCGAGCAGATGATGCGGGCCCTCCAGCGGCTCGGCCTCAAGACGACCCGGATGGGGGCCTACAAGCCGCGCACCTCCCCGTACGACTTCCAGGGTCACGGCAGGGAGTGCCTCCCGTACGTATTCGACCTCGCGGGGAAGCACGGCATCGAGGTCATCGCCATGGAGGTCACCCACGAGTCCCACCTCGAGGAGATCTCCGAGGCCCTGCGGGCCTGCGGACATCCGACGGGCGTGATGGTGCAGATCGGCACACGCAACGCCCAGAACTTCGAGCTGCTCAAACACGTGGGACGGCAGACGGAGTTCCCGGTCCTCTTCAAGCGGGCGATGGGGATCAACCTGGAGGAGAGCCTGAACGCGTGCGAGTACGTGGCGAGCAACGGGAACCACCGGATCGTGTTCTGCCTGCGCGGCGTGAAGACCAACCTGGGCGATCCCCACAGAAACCTCGTGGACTTCTCCCACGTCCCCGTCGTGAAGCGCCAGACTCGCCTCCCGGTGTGCATCGACCCCTCCCATTCCGTGGGGAAGCGCCTGGTCGCGACGGACGGGATCCTGGACGTGTGGCACGCCATGGCCCAGGGGGTGATCGCGGGGGCCAACATGATCCTGGTGGACTTCCACCCGCGCCCCGAGAAGGCCCTGTGCGACGGCCCCCAGGCGCTGCTGCTCGAGGAACTCGAGCCGTTCCTGGAGGACGTCCGCCTGTGCCGCGAGGCCTACGAGAAGCGGAGGGCATTGGCGGCCCGGACCGGACCGACCGCTTGAAACCGGCCGGCTTTGGTTGCAAGCTGGGGCTCGGGTGTCCCCGGATCGGCGCCCGTCCCCAGACCGGAGGAGGACCGGCCATGCCAAGAACCTTTCTCCTGCTTCTGCTGCTCGCATCGCCGCTGGCAGGCTGCCCGTCGCGGATCGCGGTCTACGCGCCCCGGATGACCGACACGGCGGACCACCGGGCCGCCGTGCGGGAGAACACCTGCCGGGACTGTCACGACGTGAAGGCCCTCCCGGAACACCGCGCCGAAGACGCCTGCGTCTCGTGCCACACCATCTGCAAGGGGTGCTGACGATGAAACTCCGAATGCTGGCGACCGCGATCCTCCTCGCAGTACTCGGCGGCTGCGGCCCGATCATCGGCCAGGCGATGAGGTCCTCCACGGGAGTCAAGGACTTCCAGGCACCGGAAGGCTCGCTCGGCAACTTCGCGGCGGTGAAGCACGTCGTGGTCTTCGCCCCCTTCGCCAAGGCCGAGGGCGCGTACTTCATCTGTCGGGGCCAGGACGAAGCCGACCTGGCGGAGGGGCTCGCCAGGGCGGGGCTCTTCGAGACCGTCTTCTACATGGAGCGCGAGCCCCGCAAGGTGGAGGAGACCCTCGCCACCCTCCGGTCCCTCTCCCCGGCGGAGCTTCGAACCCGGCTCGAACTCCCCTGGGAACCCGACGCGATCCTCTCGGGGACGTTGCTGGCACGGGACGAGACCGTGGCGCCCACCGTGGGCATCATCCAGGACCTGCGCGTGCGGCTGGACCTCTACCGGCTCGACTCGGGCAAGTCCTCGGTGGTGGAAATCGCCGTGCGGGAGATCCACAAGGACACGATCCCGAGGATCGTGGCCGAACTCAAGGCCCGGGTCGGGACCCCGTAGGGGGGCGCCCCCGGAGCAGCGACCGTGGACGAGGAGCGGTGATCCTTCACGGAGCCGGGAACGCCGGGCGCGACGGGAGAACGCTCTTCCTCCTCCACGGCGCGGGCGGGGACCACCGCCTCGGGGGGGACGTGCGGAGCCGCCTGGAGGCCGCGGGGGTCCCGGCCGTGGCGCTGGACCTGGCCGGCCACGGCCGGAGCGGGGGGCCGGCCAGGGACACGGTGGCGGCCTCCGCGGACGACGTGGAGGAGACCGTCGCGACCCTGCAGGTCGGGGAATGGGCCGTGGCCGGGCACTCCCTCGGAGGCGCGGTGGCCCTCACCCTGGCTGCCCGCCACGTTCCCGGCCTGCGCGGCGCCAGCGTCGTTTCGAGCGGGGCTCGGCTCCCCGTGG
>CAZGRT010000078.1:0-11352 GCA_964528225.1 uncultured Thermodesulfobacteriota bacterium
CGAGATGCCGGCCGCGGCCGCGATTCGCGAGGCGCCTCGCACCAGTGACTCGGCGCCCGCGATCAGGATCGCGAGGCCCGCGACGAGCCTCAGCAGGGAGAGAAGGTCCAGGGAGATCCCTCCGGCAGCGGTGCCGGGGGACTTGTGGCCGGAAGCGGGGGCGCGGGCAAGGGCTTCCGGGCTCCGCCGCGGGCGCCCGCAGCGCGGGTCAGGACTTGGAGGCCGCCCGGAACGCCTCGATGTACCTCTGGAACACGCCCCGGGCCTGGGCGTCGATCTCTCGCAGCTCGATGCCCGCTTGGTAGCGGTCGTTCCCCGAGGTCTCCACGTGCACGACCTGCGCCCGCAGAGACACCAGGCTCTCCTCGAAGCCCACCGTGAGGGCGATGGACTGGCCCTTTTCGAGAGGCGAGTAGATCTCCAGCAACAAGCCGTTCTCGCTCACGTTGAGGGTTCGTCCCATGCCCCGCCAGCCGAAGCCGGCCTTGGGGTCGAGGAGTTCGTAGCTGAGGATGTTGAGCGTATCGAGTCGGCTGTGGGTTCTCCGCTCGTTCATGGTTCCTCCTCGCAGGGCCCCTCTCGGTCGTGGGCGGAATCCGAGGAAGTCGTATCGGCCGGGACGGGCCCCCGCTTGAGGACGCGGACTCGCCCGTCCAGCAGGTGCAGCACGGCGAGGATCGGGTGCCGCAGCAGCATCCTGGGGCCCGCGAACCTCATCACCTCTCGGACCCGGTCGCGCATCGCGGGGCGGTAGCAGTGGACCGGGCACCGGGCGCAGGTGGGCTTGTCCTCCTGGAACGGGCACCGCTCGAGCCGGTGGCGGGCATAGGCGACGAACTCGCGGCACTCCCCGCAGGGAATGGGGGCCGCCCCCGCACCGTGGCGGGCGCGGCAGTAGATCTCCACCATCGCTTCGATGGTACGCGCCTCCCGCCCCATGCGTCGGGACCGGAACGGCGACTTCCCCCGCACCCCGGTCACCCGACTCATTCCACCGGGTTGGTCAGCGCCCCGATGCCCTCGACCTCCACGGTCACCCGATCGCCCCTCGCCAGGAAGCGGGGCGGCGTCCGGGCGAAACCCACTCCGGGGGGCGTCCCGGTCAGGATGACGGTTCCCGGCAGCAGGGTGGTGTCCTGGCTGAGGAAGGCGATCAGGCGGGCCACCGGGAAGATCATGTCGTCGGTGGAGGCGTCCTGGACGACCTCGTCGCCCAGCTTGGTGCGGAGCCGGAGCCGCTGGGGGTCGGGGACCCGGTCACGGGTCACGAGCACCGGCCCCAGGGGACAGAAGGTGTCGAAGCTCTTCCCGCGGACCCACTGGCCGCCGTTGTGCTTCTGCCAGCGCCGCGCCGAGACGTCGTTGGCCGCCGTGTACCCGAGCACGTGGTCCAGGGCGCGAGCCTCGGGCACGTCGCGGGTCGGGCTGCCGATCACCACGGCCAGTTCGCACTCGTAATCCACCTCGGGCCCCGGCGAGCACCGGGGAAGCCGGATCGGGTCGCCGGGGCCGCACACGGCCGTGGTCGGCTTCATGAAGACCACGGGGGTTTCGGGGAGCGGAAGGCCTGCCTCCACCGCGTGGGCGCGGTAGTTTAGACCTATGCAGAAGATGTTGGCGGGCGCGACGGGCGCCAGGAACCGCCGCACCTGCGCCGTCCTCCCGGTGGGGCGGAGCTCGCCGAAGAGGTCGCCGGCCAGTGCCTCCACCGAGCCGTCCTCGCGAACGGCGCCCAGGCCCAGGGATCCCCTCCGGTCCAGGAAGCGGACGATGCGCACGGTTCGAATCCCGTCCAGCCCGCTCAGCGGACCTCGATCCGGCCCTCCATCCCCAGGGTGGGATGGAAGGCCTTCGCGCAGTAGAACCGATACACCCCGGGCCGCCCCAGGGCGACCTCCACGGACACCGTCTCTCCCGCCGGCAGTTCCACCGAGCGAAGGATCGCCCCGTCGGGGTCGGTCACCGTGAAGTTGTGGTTCGATTCGGAGGCGTTGCGCACCCGAAGCGTGAGGGTTCCGTTTGCCGCGACGACGATCTGCTCCGGGTCGAAGGAAAAGCTCTTCGCCGTGAGCCCTACTTCGGCCTGGCCCGCCGGAACTTGGACGAGCCGCCCGGGACCGGAGCAGCCGGCCGTCACCAGGGCGAGGAAGCAGAGGCCAGCGGCCGTGCGAAGGAGTGCTGTGTGCATCGGTGGTCTCCTCGGAACCGAGTGGGGGCGGCGTGGCACGACCGCGGCAGTCTACACCGAAAGGGGGAGGCGCCTCAGCCCTGTGCGGCCGGTGCCCCGGCGAAGGTGCAAAAGGGGTCCCGCACGAGGAACGGGTCGTGCCCGACTCCCTCGGCGACCGCCAGGCACCCGCCGCACACCGCCCGGAGCCGGCACCCGTTGCACGCGGAGCACCCGTTCCGGTAGCGTCGGGCCGCCGGAGAGTCGTAGATCTCCCCGAGCGTTTCCCCGGGGAGCCTCCCCAGGAGCGAAGGGAACTTCCGGCAGGCGTGCACCTCGCCGTCGGCGAGGAGCGACACGAAGTTGAACGCCGCTCCGCAGCCGTGGCCGGTGCACCCGCCGAAGAGGTCGCGGTCCCGCTGGCGGAGCAAGGGGTTGAAGTGGTTGTCCTTGAGGCCGAGGAACGGCGAGCGCTCCCTCTCCTCCAGGTAGCGCCCGAGGAAGCGAGCGTAGGAATCGCCGTCCGGGAGCAGGAGCTTCGCCCCCTCTCCCACCGGGGAAAGGCGATTGAAGTGGAAGCCGTCGACGCGGTCCCGGAGCAACTCCGCCAGGGGCAGCACCTGGTCCAGATTGTCGCGGGTGAGGGTGAGCATGACCATGGAGTAGACCCCGAGGCCTCGGAGCACGTCCAGAAAGGCGAGGGTCCGAGAAAAGTGCCCGGCTCCCCGGACCGCGTCGTTGTGCTCGGGGAGGCCCTCGAGGCTCACCTGGAAGAACTCGAGGCTCCCGGCCCCCAGGACCTCCTCCACCCGGCCCCGAGGCGCCGGGTTGCCGAGGATCCCCACCGGGAAGCCCCGCTCCCGCGCAGCCCGGTGGAGCTCCAGGAAATCCGGGCGCAGCAGGGGGTTGCCGCCCGAGAAGGTGACCTGGCCCCGCACGTGACGCTCGCGGCAGAAATCGTACAGATCGTCCAGGATGCGGACCCCGTCGTCCGTCCCCAGTTCGGTCCGCTCGCTCCGGTCGTAGCAGTGCGCGCAGCGCAGGTCGCAGGCCTGGGTCACGTGCCACTGGAGCGTGAACGTCTCGGCGACGCGGAACCGTTCGGGAACCGCGGGATCCTCCGGGAACACCAGCGCGTCCCGCCGGAGACGGGAGGCGGGAACCAGGATGAGTTCCTCGGCCGCGGCTCGGCGGAGGGCCGAAGCCACCACGTCGATGTGCGCAGCCAGGCCCCCCGCAGCCTCCCGGGGGTCCACACCCTCCGCCGTCACCTTCAAGGCGAGGAGGTCCGCGTCGGTGGCTTCCCGGATCCGGACCTCCCGGGAACCGCGTCGGCGCCACGCCAATGCCACGCAGGAGCCGCGGGAGGGCTCGGCCGGCTCCGAATCCAAGAGAGGAGCCAGCCCCCTCCACCCGCTCTCCACGAGCCGCAGGGTCGGATTGAGACAGGGCGACTCCACGGCGGCGGGAACCCCGCCCGGGTCATCCCGGACGTCCCCCACCAAGCGTTCCAGCCGGGCCAGGTCCGGAAGAAAAGGGGGGAGCCCGAGGCTCCCCCCCACGACCCGGAGCGCTTCCTCCAGCGCGCCTTCGGCTGCAGCGGGGTCACAGGCCGCCGCGACCCGAACCCAGGCGCCGGGCCCCGCGAGAGACCGACAGACGGGGAACGCGGCCGCGAGCGCGGCCGGGCTCAGGCGGGTCACGCCGCCTCCCCCGGGAGCCCCGGGGCACCGGGGGGGAGGCGGCTCGACCGCTCGGTCCGGGCCGCCGAAGCGCCCGTCCCGCTCACGCGAAAACCCCGCCCCCGCGAAAGATCCGAGGGGGCTTCCGGGATCTGACATCTTGCTCCTGCAGTGCGGACCGCACTGTCACTTGGAGCCGTGTCAGCTCCCGCCGCTGGCATCCTTCTTCGCGCCGCTGCAACTTCCTTGGGTGCCGCCGGCACCCTCCTGGGACCCGCCTCACGACCCGTGAGCCCGCTTCGCGCACGCGACCCCCGAGAGAGTGACGCCCGCGATCAACGTGGCGACACTCAATCCGGCCAGGATCCTCTTGATCTCCTGCTTGTCCAAAGTCCTCACCTCCTTTCGTCCGCATTCTCCTTCCAGGGAGTTCCGCCGCCGCGGGTCGGGCATGGGGAATCGGAACTCCCGATGGCCCGTTCGCCCGGGATCGGCTGGCGCCGCCCCATTCTGCCTTCGCGCGCCCCGATGTCAACGGCGCGGCGCCGCACCGGGTCCTCCCCGGAGGCTAGAACTGCGGCCCGTGGTCCAGGATGCGGAGGATGGCGGGAAGGTCCAGGCAACCCCGAAGGAGGGCAGCGAGGCGCTCGTATCCCTCCTCCTTCCGGCGAGCGAAGGAGGTCTCGTCCGCCGACTCGCCCCGGTACTGCGCGAGAAGGGCCCGGCGAAATTCGTCGTTGTCGAAGATGCCGTGCAGGTAGGTCCCGAAAACGCGCCCGTCCGGGCTCCGCGCCCCGTCTTCGTGCTCCCGGTCGTCTCCCAGCCGACGCACGCTGAGGAGGGGGGAGGCCGAGGGCCCGAGCGCCGTACGGCCCATGTGGATCTCGTACCCGACCAACGGCGCCGGTTGGCTCCACCAGTCGAGGGCCCCGTCCAGCACGCGTCCCCGGGCCTGGCTGGTGACCTTCTCCCGCTCCATCACGGTCTCAACGTCGAGAAGGCCCAGCCCTCTGGCCTCTACCCGGAGGCTCTCGACGCCGTGGGGGTCGCGAACCCACTTCCCGAGCATCTGGTACCCGCCGCACACGCCGACGACGGTGGCCCCTCGCCTGCGGTTCTCCAGAATCTCGTCGGCGAGTCCCGACTGGCGCAAAGCCTCCAGGTCGTCGATGGTGTTCTTGGAGCCCGGAAGGATCACGATGTCGGCTCGTCCGAGTTCCTCTCCCGCCCGGACGAAGTCGAGGGTCACGCCCGCCTCCCCGAGGAAGGGATCGAAGTCGGTGAAGTTGCTGATCCGGTTCGGGACGACGACCGCCACCCGCACCCTCTGTCCCGCAGCCCTGGCTCGTATGACATCGCGATGGATGCCGTCCTCCTCCTGCACGAAGATGTCGCGAAAGTATGGGACCGTGCCCAGAAAGGGCCTGCCGGTGCGTCGGGTGATCGCCGCGAAGGCGGGTTCCAGCAGGCTCGCGTCCCCGCGGAACTTGTTGATGATGAACCCCTTGATCAGGGCGGCCTCCTCAGGGGCGATGAGCTCCAGGGTTCCGACGAGGGAGGCGAAGACGCCTCCCTTGTCGATGTCCCCCACGAGGAGGACCGGGCAGCCCACCTCCAGGGCGAAGCCCATGTTGGCGATGTCGCCCTCCCGCAGGTTGATCTCCGCCGGGCTCCCTGCTCCTTCGACGAGCAACACGTCGTAGGCCCGCACCAACCTCCGGAAACTCTCCAGGACGGTGTTGCGGGCGACCTTCTTGAAGGCGTGGTACTCCACGGCCTTCATGTTGCCGTGGACCCTGCCCTGCAGGATCACCTGGGCACCGACGTCGGTGGTGGGCTTGAGCAGGACGGGGTTCATGTCCACGTGGGGCCGGACCCCCGCCGCTTCGGCCTGCACGACCTGGGCCCGCCCCATCTCCCCGCCCTCCTCGGTAATGAAGGAGTTGAGGGCCATGTTCTGGGGCTTGAAGGGGGCCACCCGGAGCCCCTCCTGGTGCAGGACGCGGCAGAGACCGGCGACGAGCACGCTCTTGCCGACGTCCGAACCCGTCCCCTGGAGCATCAGAACCTTCGCCATCCGGAATACCCGTCCTCTCCCGCACCGCGGCGCCGACCGATGCTAGGAACCCCGGGGGTCCGTGTCAACGGGCTCCGTGCTTTCGGGCGCCCCCCGCTCGTGATACATTTCCCGAGCCGCGGAGGGCTCTGCGAAATGAGTGCGAAGAACGCGAGGCGCGGGCCTGATGCCCGTTTGGACCAGGCCGGACGAGCGGCGTGGCAGGAGGTGCGGGAGCTTTTCGCCGAGATCCTGGGCGAAGGGTCTCCGGCCGCGGAGGGGGAGACCTCTCCCGAGACCGCCCTCGAAGCCCTTGCCCGGTGCCGGCTGCTGCTGGAGAGGGTCCGGGCGCAGGAGACGACGGCGCAGCTCGAGCAGGCCGCCGCGACGAGCAGGCAGGAAGAACTGCTGGCCATCGTGGCCCACGACCTCCGGACGCCGCTCGTGGCCATCCAGGGATTCGCCCAACTCCTACAGACGACCGCCGGGAGCGAGGGCCTGGGTGCACGGCAGGGGGCCTACGTCGACCGGATCCTCCAGGCCGTCCGGAGCATGAGCCGGATGGTGGACGACCTGCGCACGGCCCGGCACCTGGATCAGCGAACCCTGATCCTGCAGCCGCAGCCGATGGACGTGCACTTCTTCGGGGAAGGGCTCATCGAGGCGCAGCGGGAGGACGCCGAACGGCGCGGCGTGCGGCTGAGGCTCGAGTGTCCGGGAGGCCCCGCGCAGGCGCGCGTCGATCGCCAGCGACTGGGACAGGCCCTCGGCACCCTGGTTGAGCGCGCCGTCGGGCGCACCCCGGAAGGCGGCGAGGTGGTCGTCACCCTGCAGGCGCAGCGAGGGCGTATGAAGTGCACCGTGGAGGACAGGGGGCCGCCGGTGGCTCGAGCCGAGCTCTCCGACCTCTTCGTGAGGCCGGGCTCCGCTTCCTCGCCCGCGAAGGGGCTGGGGCTGTACATCTGCCGCGAACTGGTGACGCTCCACGGCGGCCGCGTGGGGGTCGAGAACCGTCCCGAGGGCGGCTGCCGCGCCTGGGCCGAGATCCCGCTGGAGCCTCCCGGCCCTCCCGGGGGGACGGGCCTGCAGTGAAGGGGCCCTTGTCCTCGCGCTCCCGCTGGGTGCGGATCGGGCACATCCTCTTCTGGACCGTGCTCTTCTACTCGTTGGCCGTGGGTATCGCAAAGGTTTGCGAGTGGCTCGCCGCCGGTTGAGCGCCGGGGCGTGGGAGGAGGACGGGGCTTGAAGGGGTACTGGGGAACCGCCGGAATCGCCGCCCTGCTGCTCGTCCACGCGTTCCTCACCCCTCCCCTCGACGCGCCGGACCGGCTGCTGCGCGTCGCCGACGGGGCCGTTCTGACCTTCGACGAGTTCGTCCCGGAACTCTTCGAAACCCGGGCCATCTTCGTGGGGGAACTGCACGACCAGCGCTCCCACCACGAGGCGCAGCTCCGGATCATCCGTTCCCTGCACGAGGCCGATCGGCCCACGGCCGTAGCCCTCGAGATGTTCCGCGCCGACGCCCAGGAGAGTCTCGATCGCTGGGTCGCCGGCATCCTGCCCCAGAGCGAGTTCCTGCGCGTCTACTACGACAACTGGTCCGCTCCGTGGGTCTCCTACGCGCCGATCCTCCTCTATGCGCGGGAGCACGGGATTCCCCTGCTGGGGCTCAACGTCACGACGGATACGGTTCGCGACGTGGCTCGAGGCGGGTTCGCGAGCCTCTCCGCCGCCCAGCGGGAGCGCCTGCCGCCCGTGACCTGCGAGGTCGACGACGCCTACGAGGACTTCATCCGGCGGGCGATGGGCATGCACGGCCGGCGGGGACGCTCGTTCGTGAACTTCTGCGAGGCCCAGCTCCTGTGGGACACGGTCATGGCCGTGAACCTGGCCGGCTTCCTGGAAGCCGATCCGCGGGCGGCGGTCGTGGTGCTCGCGGGAAGCGGCCATGCCTGGAAGAGAGGCATCCCGGCCCGCCTGGCGGAGCGTTCGGACGCTTCGTGGGTCTCGATCGTGCCCGAGATCCCCGAGCGGGTGGAGTCGGGAACGGTGACCCCGGAGGACGCCGACTACCTGTGGATGGGTCTTCCGCTGCAGTAGACAGTCCCACCCGGGAGCGCACCGCGCCGCGGGAGCGAACAGTGCCCCTGGCAGCGCGGGACGCCTTTCAGGGGTTGGCGAACACCTTCCTCAGCAGATCGGTGGTCCGGGCCACCGGATCGGTCCGGATCCTCTTCTCCTCGGAAGCGAGGAGGAAGAAGAGCCCGTCGAGGGCCTTCGTCGTGGTGTAGTCGTCGAGGTCCAGGTCGCTCCCTGCCACGAGGGTCGAGATCTCGGGCCGCGCCGTCAGGGACTGGTAGGCCCGGGTCACGCCCACCTCCTGGGCCGCGTCGTGGACGACGGGCCGGAACGCCGCGAACAGGCGTGCCTCCGTGGTGCGCCGGAGGTATTCGGTCGCCGCCGTGTCCCCGCCCCGCCAGATGCGTTCCACATCCTCGAAGGTCATGGCGGCCACCGCCTCTCCGAAGATGGGAAGGGCCTTGGCCGCGGCCTTTTCCGCCGCCCGGTTCAAGGTCTCCTCGAAGGCATCCACCCGCGGTCCCATGCCCAGGGTTCGGAGCAGGTTCGCCCCGGCCCGCAACCGCTCCGGCAATGGGATCCGGATGGCCGGGTCCTCCCAGAACCCTCCGACCCGGGAAGCCGTGCCCGCGGCGCGCTCGGCTCCCACCCTGAGCGCCTCCCTCAGCCCGGCAGCAACTTCTTCGGGAGACAGCCCCGCGCCGGCGGGCGTGCCGGCCACGCCCCCCAGCCCGCCGACGACCTGTTGGAGGGAGTCCCACAGACCCGCCGACGCCGGGACGCAGACCAGGAAGCACACGGCCACCGCAGTCGACAAGATTCTTCTCGCCATGCTCCCTCGCGCCTCCGTCACTCGCGCCGCATCAGGGTTTGGGAGCCCCTGTCTTGGCCTCGGCCGCGGCCCCCTCCTCCAGGTAGGAGATGATCTTCGCGGCATCCTTGAAACCGGGGGCTACCCGGCCGTCGGGGAAGACGAGGGTCGGGGTCGACCCGACCCCGATCTGCCGGGCGAGCGCCTCGTTCCGGTCGACCTGGTCGGTCTCGCAGGTCGGATCGGGCACGGGGCGGCCGGCCAGGCTGTCCTCGAACATCTCGAGGGACTTGGCACAGAGGATCGATTTCGCCTTGCGCCGGGCGTCGGGATGGATCTTCAGCGGGAACAGCTTGATGAAGAAGGCGATGTCCTTGCGTTGCGCCACCACGGCCTTCATCTCCCCGTGGATCTTCTGGCAGTAGGGGCACTCCGGGTCGTCGAAGACCACGATCTTGGTCGGCGCCTCCGGGTCGCCGATCACCAACGCGTCATCCAGCGGGATCACCGAGGGGTCGATGCGATTCAAGGAGATCATCCGCTCGCGCACCACGCTCTCCATGGTCTGCAGTTCGATGACATCCCCGGTGAGGAGAAAGCGCCGGGAGAAGTCGATGTAGACCGGGATCTTCCGCCCCTGCTTCTCCACGTCGACCGCCCACAGTCCGGGAATCTCCCCGAGCCGGACGTCCAGCACCCGATCGACGACGTCCTTGAGCGCCGTCTGGGCCTCCTCCCGCGTCAGCGAGTGGCAGTCCGTGCACTTGCCCTGTCCGCACCCGTCGCCCATGAAGCCCCAGGCACTGCCCCCCGCAAGGAGGACGAGCGCCGCCAGCACACCTGCCAACGAGTTCCAACGATCCGTCATCACATCTCCTCTCCGATTCGATGACTTCGAGCCGCGCCACGCGCTTCACAGCACCGGCGACAGCGTCCGGCAAGCCCCCTCGACCAGCCTCCGGGACAGGGAGCGGGCGGACAGCACCTCGGGCGTGATCTGCGTGGCGTCGGCTACCCAGTCCTCCACGAGCCCTGCGAACCGGCTACAGAAGCCGGGGTCCGACGTCGCCAGGTTGAGCTCGAAGTTCAGGTGAAACGAACGGTTGTCCAAGTTCGAGGATCCCACCATGGCCCACTGGCCGTCCACAACGATCCCCTTCGCGTGGAGCATTCCCGCACGGGTTTCCCAGATCTCCACACCCCCGTCGGTCAGTTCGTCGTAGTAGGAGCGACCGGCCGCGGCCACCATGGGGTGGTTGCTTCGGCCGGGGACGAGCACGCGCACACGAACGCCCTGGCGGGCGGCGACCCGAAGGGCCGCAACCAGCCCGTAGTCGGGGACGAGGTAGGGCGTGAGGATGTCGAGACTCTCCCGGGCCGCCGCGAACTGGGCGAAGAGCAGCGGGAAGAGGTCATCGTAGCGGCGATCGGGCCCCGAGGGGATGACGTGGACCCACGTGTCGCCGGAGCCCTGCGACTCCGGACTCGCCGGTAGCTCCTCGCCCGTCGCGACCTTCCAGTCGGAGAGGAAGATCGCTTCGAGGTCCCGGGCGGCGGCCCCCTCCAACCGGGCGTGACAGTCCTTCCAGGGACCGAAGCGCGGGTGGCGGCCCAGGTATTCCTCGCCGATGTTGATCGAGCCGGTGTACCCCACCCGGCCGTCCACTACCGCGACCTTCCGGTGGTTGCGGAAGTTGATCCGAGACATCTGCATGGGATCGGCCACGGGATGGAAGGGCTGCACGTCCAGGCCGCGCTTCCGATACGCCTCCAGGAACCCGCCCAGCCCCAGGCCGAAGGCACCCCAACCGTCGTAGAGCAGGCGGACCTCCACCCCGTCCGCCGCCTTGCGGGCGAGCAGTTCGAGGAAACGGCGCCCGGTGTCGTCTCGCCGGAACACGTAGTAGCAGAGGAACACGCGCCGGGTCGCCGCCTCGATGTCGGCTTCCAGGCGGCGGTACTTCTCTTCGGCGCTCGGCAGGAGTTCGAGGTTCCGACACGTCACCGGTGCCCGGGCCGTCAACTTGGTCGTGCGCTCGGCCATCTCGGGGAGCCCCTCCGGAGGGAGGGGACAGGACAGGGGGCCGGCGGAGGGGTACTCCCGGTCGAGGCGCGACAGGGGCCTGCGGCCGAACACCAGGTAGGCGACCGCCCCCGCGTAGGGGAGGAACACGACGAGGAGCACCCATCCCAGGGTCGCGCGGGCCTCCTTGCGTCCGGACAGCAGGGCGAGCACCAGTGCAACGGACAGGATGCTCCCCACGTGCTGGACCAGGATTCCCCAGATCTCCCAAGCGCTCATGTTCCCCCTTTCCACCGGCCGGTCCAGACTACTCAAACCGAAAACCCTGGGCAAGGCGCGCCGGTCCGAGCTTTTGACCCGCCCTCATCCCCCTGGTAGCTTGCCCCTTCTCGGGGGATCGACCAGGAGCGGCCCATGACGCGAGAGTCTCTTTTCCCCTCGCTTCGCCACGAGGTCGACCGGATCTTCGATACGCTGGTGCACGGTGCGTGGGGCAGCCCTCCGGAGCGCGCGGCGTGGCGGCCGGCCGTGGAC
>CAZGRT010000079.1:0-15832 GCA_964528225.1 uncultured Thermodesulfobacteriota bacterium
GGAGGGCCGCAGCCACCGGGGGCCGGTAGAGACGGTGCCTGCGCAGGCCCCAGGACCGGAGGCCGAGCAGCCGCTGGTTGAGGTAGCCGGGCCACGGTCCGCCGGGCGGCGAGGTGACATGCAGGTCGGACAGGTGCGCGAGGGTGAACACGTGGGGTCAGCCGCGGGGGATCCGAGGAATCGCAGGGGCGCGGCGACCCTCCTGCGGGGCGTCGGCCTGGCGCTCGCGCTGGGGTTCCTCCTCCCGTGCCCGGCGGTCGCCGGCCCCCCGGGGGAGGGCGAGCGGCCGAACCCCGCCGCGCGGCTGCCGGAGGGCGGGGACGCGTCCGAGCACTGGGACCTCACGGTGCGGCTGGATTCCGGTCATCTCCTCTTCGCACGCTTTCTCATCACCAACCTCGGCCCCGGCGAGCGCAACGGCGTGGCCGTGGGCCAGGTGGTCCGCCCCGACGGGAGCGTCAAGAAGTTCCGCAACGGCCGGAGCCGGGAGCGGTGGTCGCTCTCCCCGGACCGGAAGCGCCTGGACGTGCTGTCCAGCCACCTCGATCTCCGGGAGCCGACCTACCGGCTCGAGATCGACAAGGACAGCCTCCGGGTCGACCTGCGGTTCCCGCCCCGCGGGGGCCGCTCGCCCCCCGGGGAGGCCCTGCCCGACGCCTACGGGTTCGACCTGCTCGCCGCGGGCAGCCCGGTCACGGGAACCCTGTGGGTCAAGCCCATGGACGACGAGATCTCCGTGCGGGGCTCCGCGACGCTCACCCACGCCTGGTCGGCCCGCAGCGAGGAGGAGCTCTTCCACCGGCAGCTGGAAGTCTTCGCCGAGACCTCGGCGGGCGCACTGTACCTCACCGAGTTCCGGATGCCCGACCGCAGCTCCCGGCGCTGGTACGCGGCCGACCTCGCGGGGGGATCCGTCGCCGAGACCGGGGTCCCCGCCGACTTCGGCGAGCCCCGCCCCGGAACCTCCCCGGTGGAGGCGGGCTACGTCCCGGCCGCGCTCGAGGCGCGGTCGGCCGGCCTCTCGGGGCGGCTGGCCGTGGGCGACGCCATCCTCGAGTACGATCCCCTCGAGGAACTTCCGCAGCCCTGGCGCCTCTTCGCTTCCGTGCGGCTCCAGCCGCGCCGGCTGTGGTTCCGGGCCGCCGGAGACCTCGCCCTGGCCGACGGGGCCGGGGGCGCTCCCCCGGGAAGGGCGGACAACTCCCTCCTGGCCGTGACCTTCCCCAACCTCCTGAAGCTCCCCTAAGGCTCGGGCCCCCGCCGCCGCGTCGGCCGGGCTTCTAACAAAGCGATTCCCGGCCCGTCAAGATCGCCTGCCTCCCCCTGCCGGGCCCAGGCCCTCCCCTCCGGCCCCTCCGCGACCGGACCCTGTCAGGCCCCTCCACCGGGACTGTTAATTCTTATAATTTCGGTCTATTGCAACGCAGACATGAAGCAACACATCATGTCACGGACTCGTCCTCCCCGCTGCCGGCGGTACGGAATCACTTGAACGCGATGGCGGCGTCGTTCCCGATCAGCCCCCGCACCGCACCCTTGAGCCGGGAGCTGGCCCGCAGGGATAGCCCGTCCGGGAGGCGGACGACCGTCTCCACCTTCTCCGGGAGCAGGATGTGGAGGAAGCCGGGCGCGGCTCCCCGGTGCTCGGGGTCCCCGAGGATGCGGCGCAGCGCCTCGAGGTCGGTCCGGCTGTGGAGCGCCGCGTTGATCTGGATGTGGACCGAGCGGGTCAGGCGCTCCGGCGCCTCGGAGAGCGGCAGGATCTCCTCCGCCAGGATCTTGCCGGCGTCCTCGCTCCTCTCCAGCGTGCCCCGGACGATGAGGGGGACTTCGGACTGCAGCAGGGTCTCGCAGCGCGCGAAGACGTCGGGGAAGACGACCACCTCCGCGGTCCCCTCCGCGTCCTCCAGGGTGAGGAAGGCCATGCGGTTTCCCGTCTTCGTGGGGATCACCTTGAGGCTGGCGGCCATCCCGCCCACGGCCACCTGGGACCGGTCCGGCCGCTCCCACACCTCCGCCAGGCTGCCGTCCGTGTACGTCTCCAGGACCGAGGCCCATTCGCCCAGCGGGTGGCCCGAGAGGAACATCCCGAGCACCTCCTTCTCGGCCCGCAGCTGGTCCGAGGGCTGCGGCGCGGGCAGGTCGGGCAGGTCGTCGACCGTGGGCTCCGGCTCCCCCCCCGCCCCGGACAGCAGGTCGAGGAGATTGGTCTGCCCGCGGGCCCGGTCGCGCTGGGTCACCGCCGCCCTTTCCAGCGCCCGGTCCAGGTAGGCCAGGTACTGGGCCCGGTTGCCCCCCAGGGAGTCGAAGGCTCCGCACTGGATCAGGCTCTCGATCACCTTCCGGTTCGCCCTCTGCAGGTCGACGCGCTCGCAGAAGTCGAGCAGGCCCCGGAAGTTCCCCCCCTCCCTGCGCTCCGCCAGGATGGACTCCACGGCCCCCTCGCCCACGTTCTTCACGGCGGCGAGCCCGAAGCGGATCCCCTCCCCCGCCACGGTGAAGTGGATGTCCGACTCGTTGATGTCCGGGGGGAGGACCGGGATCCCCATGTCCCGGCATTCGGCGATGTCCTTCACCACCTTGTCGGTGTTCGCCCGGTCGTTGGTGAGCAGCGCCGCCATGAACTCCACCGGGTGGTGAGCCTTCAGGTAGGCGGTCTGGTACGCGACGAGGGCGTAGGCCGCCGAGTGCGACTTGTTGAAGCCGTACTCGGCGAACTTCTCCATCAGGTCGAAGAGCCGCCCCGCCTTCGCCGGGTCCACCCCCTTGCGGGCCGCGCCTTCCAGGAAGCGGGACTTCTGCTTCGACATCTCCTCGGCGATCTTCTTGCCCATGGCCCGCCGGAGCAGGTCCGCCTCCCCCAGGCTGTAGTCGGCGAGGGCCTGGGCGATCTGCATCACCTGCTCCTGGTACACGATGACGCCGTACGTGTCGCGCAGGATCGGTTCCAGCTCCGGGAGCTCGTACTCGATCGGGATCTCGCCGTGCTTGCGGCGCGTGAAGTCGGTCACCATGCCCGACCCCAGAGGGCCGGGCCGGTAGAGCGCGACGAGCGCGATGATGTCCTCGAACGTGGACGGGCGGAGCTTGATCATCAGCTCCTTCATGCCCGAGCTCTCCAGCTGGAAGACGCCGGTGGTCTCGCCCCGGCCGAGGAGTTCGTAGACCTTGGGATCGTCCAGCGGCAGCACGTCGACGTCGAGATCCTCCCCGGCGGGCAGCCTGGCGTTCACGAGGCGCTGGGCGTCCTTGATGACGGTGAGGGTCTTGAGCCCCAGGAAGTCGAACTTGATGAGGCCGATGGACTCCACGCTCTTCATCGCGAACTGCGTCACCCGCTCGCCGTTCTGGCCGCGGTACAGGGGGAGGTAGTCCACGAGGGGCCGGTTGCCGATGACCACGCCGGCCGCGTGGGTCGAAGCGTGGCGGTTGAGGCCCTCGAGCCGCAGCGCGTGCTGGATCAGCTCCGCCACCCGCGGGTCGGCATCCATGGCCTCCTTCAGTCGGGGCTCCTCGTCCAGCGCCTCCTGGAGCGAGATGCCCAGGCGCGCCGGGATCAGCTTGGCGATCCGGTCCACGTCGCCGTAGGGAAGCCCCATCACCCGCCCGACGTCGCGGACGACGGCCCTGGCGAGCATCTTCCCGAAGGTGGTGATCTGCGCCACCTTGTCGGCCCCGTACTTCCCGGTGACGTACTCGATCGCCCGCTCGCGGTTCTCGAAGCAGAAGTCCACGTCGATGTCCGGGAGGCTCACGCGCTCCGGGTTGAGGAAGCGCTCGAACAGGAGCCCGTAGGGGATGGGGTCGATGTCGGTGATCCGCAGCGCGTACGCCACCAGGCTTCCCGCCGCCGAGCCCCGGCCCGGCCCCACCGTGACCCCGTTCTCCTTCGACCAGTTGATGAAGTCCTGGACGATGAGGAAGTAGCCCGGGAACTCCATGTCCCGGATGACCTTGAGCTCGGTCTCCAGGCGCTCGCCGTAGCACCGGCGGACCTCCTCCGCCTCCTCGGGGCCCGCGAAGGTGCGGGCGGCGAGGCGCTTCTCCAGCCCCTCCCGAGCCAGCCGGTCGAGGCAGTCGGCCAGGTTCTCCGAAGCCCCGACCTCGTAGCTCGGGAAGTGCGCCGTCTTGAGGTCCAGCGCCACGTTGCACCGCTCGGCGATATCCACCGTGGCGCCCACGGCCTCGGGGCACCAGGCAAAGTCCGCCGCCATCTGCTCCGGGCTCTTGAGGTAGAAGGCGTCCGTCGCCATCTTCATGCGCTTGGGGTCGTCCAGGGTCTTGCCGGTCTGGATGCAGACTAGGACCTCGTGGCTCTTGGCGTCCGAGCACTCCACGTAGTGGCAGTCGTTGGTCGCCACCACCGGAATGCCCATCTCCCGGCCCAGCGCCAGCAGCGACTCGTTGACCGTGCGCTGCTCGGGAATGCCGTTCTCCATGAGTTCGAAGTAGTAGTTCCCCTCCCCGAAGATCGACGCGTACTCCTCGGCGAGGGCCCTCGCCCCCTCCCGGTCCCCCCGGAGGATCGCCCGGGGCACCTCGCCCTTGAGGCAGGCCGAGAGCCCCAGCAGGCCCCCCGACAGCTCCCGGAGCAGGTCCCTGTCGATGCGCGGCTTGTAGTAGAACGCCTCGGGCTCGTGCCCGGCCGTCACCAGCCGACACAGGTTGCGGTACCCCTCGGGGTTCCGCGCCAGGAGGATGAGGTGATAGTTCGTCTCCCCGTCCCGCGCGGGGCGCTTGTCGAAGCGCGAACCCGGCGCCACGTACACCTCGCAGCCGAAGATCGGCTTCACTCCGGCCTTGACCGCGCTCTTGTAGAACTCCACGGTGCCGTACATGGCGCCGTGGTCGGTCACGGCCACGGCGGGCAGCGCGTGCTCCCGGGACTTCTTGAGCAGGTCGTCCACCTTGATGGCCCCGTCGAGGAGGCTGTACTCCGTGTGGACGTGGAGATGGGCGAAACGGGCGTGGTGCATCGGGGGGTCCTCGCGCGCGGGCGGTGTGGGAAGGGACATCGGGAAACCGGCGCACCGGTCGGGGGATCCCCCCTCCCGGGCGCCGGGGCTCCGGCCTCACTCCAAGTTCTGTACCTGCTCCCGGATCTTCTCCAGCTCCGACTTCATCTCCACGACGAGCCGGCCGACCTCCGCGTCGGAGGCCTTGGAGCCGATGGTGTTGACCTCGCGGTTCATCTCCTGGAGGAGGAAGTCGAGCTTCCGGCCGACCGCCCCTCCCTCGTCCAGGACCGCCGCGAACTTCTCCCGGTGGCTGCGGAGGCGGACGAGCTCCTCGGAGACGTCCGAACGGTCCGCGAAGAGCGCCACCTCGAAGGACACCCGCTCGGAGAGGGCTTCCGGGGGGAGGTCGGCCCCGAGTTCCTGGACCCTGCGCGACAGGCGGGCCCTCGCCTCCTCCACCACGGCCGGCCGGCGGGCCTCGATCGACGATCCCAGGCCGGCGATCGTTCCGAGCCGCTCCCGGACGTCGTCCGCCAGATGCTCCCCCTCCCGGGCCCGCATGGCATCCAGTTGCTGGAGCGCGGCGTCCACGAGGGGGCCGGTCTCCGCCCAGAGTCGATCCCCCTCCACCCTGCCCGCCGCCGGCGCCGTGACCGCCGGGAACGCGAGCAGGTGGGCCAGGGAAACCTCCTCGGCGACCCCGGCCGCGCGGGCGGCGACTCGCAGCGCCTCCGCCACCTTCCGGGCCGCCTCGACGTTCACGCACGCGCCGCTCCCCCCGCCCGCGTCGTCCCCCTCCCAGTTGGCGAACACGCTCACCTGCCCTCGCTGGAGCCGCGCCTTGATGCGGGCCTGGAACTCGAGCTCCAGGGGTTGCAGGTCCGGAGGGAGCCGCACCGCGAAGTTCAGGAAGCGGTGGTTCACCGTCTTGAGCTCCAGGACCAGGCCGCGACCCGCCACTTCGCCGGAAGCCCTCCCGTACCCCGTCATGCTGCGGATCATGGTCGCTCCTTGAGACGCCGCCGGTGGCGCTCCCGCGCCTCGTCGAAGAAGGTCAGGACCGAGGGCTCCCGGTAGTCGGCGTACGTCCACGGCAGGGCGCGGAACCCGCCGTTCTCGAACACGTACTCCACCTCTCCGTAGACGCCCTCGCCCAGGTAGATCCTGTGGGCCGCCGGCTTCCCGGTGGCGAGCACGAACTGCCCAAGCCCCAGGAAGCCGGGGTCCAGGTTCGCCGCGCGGCGCCCGTCCCGGGTCCACCGCTGCTCCAGTTCGTTGGTCCGCCGCTTTACCGCACCGAGGCTCCCGGGGTCCCACAACCCGTCGAAGAGCACGAAGGCGCGCTTCAGCCCCGGGCCCATCTCCCGCTCGTAGTACCTCGTGTGGGGAAACTCCCTCTCCCCGGTGGCCGCCACCGGCGCGGAGAAGGCCTCCTCCACCCCGGCCAGCACCTCCCCGGCGGAGATGGATCGCCCCAGCAGGAGGCCGAGGGCCAGGCTGGCGGGTTCGGGCGGGCGGAGCCGGCTCACCCCGTCCCCTGCCCCGCGCGAGCGGCCCGCCGCAGCCGGCGGCGCTGGGCCTCCCTGCCGGCGCGCCACAAGGCTTCGGCCCGGCTCCGGTCCAACCCCGCCGCGTCCACGTAGGCGAGGAGGAACGACCAGCGCTCCCGCAGCGACACCGCACCCAGGTCCGGGAGCGCCCTCCCCAGTTCCTCGAGGTTCTTGACGCGCCGCTTCCAGGAGAGGGGCCGGTGGAGGTCCTCGAGGTCCAGGAGGAACGGTCGCTCCCGGCCGTCCCCCGCGAACACGAGGTTCCCCGCCAGGTCCCCGTGGTAGTACCCCCGGGCGTGGAGGGCCCCCAGCAGGCGAGCGAGGGACGAGAGCCCGCCGTCGGGCCCGCGCCTGCCCCCGGTCACGGCCTCCCGCCATCCCAGGGCGGGTCCGACCCACTCCGTGACGAGGAGGGCTTCCCGCCACAGCCCCCGCCCCCGGAGGAAGAGCCCCCGCGGCCGGGGCGTCGAGAGCCCCTCCCGCGCGAGACGGGTCCCGAGGGTGTAGGCCCTCCAGGGCTTGCGGTGGAGGAGGAAGTCCCGGAGCCTTCCCCCCAGGCCGCCGGGCAGGTAGCGCTTCGCGAACACGGCTCCGCCGGCCGGCCCGACCTGGTAGCAGGCTCTCCCGGCTCCTTCCTGCAGGGGCTCCCAGGGCCCTTCCCGGAGGAGCGCGACGAGCCGGGCCGGATCCTTCCCGAAGGGTCTCCAGCCCGCCTCAGCGGTCGGCACTACCGGGGGAGGCGAGCGATGCCGCATCTCGCAGCTCTTCCATGGTCACCACCGCCGTCCCCAACTTGCCGACGACGATGCCCGCGGCGAGGTTGGCCAGACAGGCCGCCTCCACCGGCGACGCACCCGAGGCCCAGGCCAGGGTCAGCACGGCGACGGCCGTGTCCCCCGCCCCCGTTACGTCGAACACGTCCCGGGCCCGCGCGGCCACGTGCACGCCCGCGTGGCCCCTCCGGATCAGGCTCATGCCCCGCTCGCCCCGGGTCAGGAGCACCGCCCGGCACCGCAGCTTCTTGAGGATCCTCCGTCCGGCCTCCTCGGCCTGGGCGTCCGTCGCCGCGTTCACGCCGGACATCGCCTCGGCCTCGCGCACGTTGGGGGTGACGACGTCGACCCCGCGGTAGTGGACCATATTTGCCGGCTTGGGGTCCACCGCCACGCGGATGCCCGAGGAACCCGCCAGGGCCATGAGCCGGCGCATCAGTTCGTCGGACACCACCCCCTTGCCGTAGTCCGAGACGATCACGGCCTGCGCCGAGGGCACGACGCCCTCCAAGCGGTCGAGCAGGGCCGCCGCGGTCCCCTCGTCCAGCGGGGCCGAGGGCTCGCGGTCGAACCGCACGACCTGCTGGTGCTGGGCGATCACGCGGGTCTTCACCGCGGTGGGCCGCCCGCGCGCGGCCAGCAACCCCGTCCCCCCGGCCCCGAGCTTCCGCAACGCCGCCCGCACCCGCTTCGCCGCGGCGTCGTTGCCGACCACTCCGACCAGGTCCACCTCGGCCCCGAGGGATCGGAGGTTGTGCACGACGTTGGCCGCCGCGCCCAGCCGATAGGTCTCTTCGGCCACGGTCACCACGGGCACCGGCGCCTCGGGGGAGATCCGGTCCACGGTCCCGTAGAGGAACCGGTCCAGCATCACGTCCCCCACCACGGCCACCCGAACCGCGGGTCGCGGGCGGGAGAGACGTTCCAGGGCGGCCCGGGCCGCCGCTTGCGTGTCGATCATCTCTCTTCTCGACGGATCTCCCGGAGGTAGGCAAGGTGGGCGCCCGCACAGCGCTCCAGGGAGATGCGGGACACGACCCTGCGGCGCGCCCCGCCCCCCAGGCGGCGAGCCTCGTCCGGCCGGGAGCCCAAGTATACGAACTTCTCCGCCAGGTCGGAAGCGGCTCCAGGGGCCACCAGGAACCCGGTCTCCCCCTCCTCCACCAGGTCCGGGAGCACGCCGATCCTCGACGCCACGAGCGGGACGCCGGAGGACATCCACTCGAGGGCGACCCTGCAGTTGGCCTCGCTGCCGGTGCTCGCCACCACCCCGAGGTCGAAGGAGCGCAGCACGGAAGGCAGGTCGTCCCGCCGGCCCAGGAAGCCCACCCGCCCCCGGAGCAGGGGGTCCCCGGCCACACGGGTCCTCAGTTCGGCCTCCCGCGCGCACGGTTCCTTCACCAGGACGACGAGATGCGCGGGGCAACCCCGCGCCGCCGCGGAGCGCGCCGCCTCGAGGAAGACATCGTGCCCCTTGAGGTGCCCGAGTCGCCCCAGGATGCCGACCAGGAACGCGCCCGGCGGGAAACCGAGCTCCCCCCTGGGGTCGGTCCTCTCTCCCTCCGGGGTGAACTCGGCCGTATCCACGCCTCCGTGGATCGTGGCGACCCGCAGCCCGGGACCCAGGCGGCGGAGGAGGTCCGCCTCGACGGCGCGGTTGCTCGCGACCACGCCCGAGAGCCCGCGCCGGTACACCCACCGGTTCAGGGGATCGGTCCGCACCGGCCGCATGTCCCCCCGCACCCGGACGCAGGGCACCCCCGCCCGGCGGCACGCCCACACGATCAGCGGCAGCCCCTCCGAGCGATGGACCTCCACGGCGTCGAAACGCCCCCCCCGGAGAAGGGCCAGGAGCCGGCGCGAGGCCGCCAGGGCCCGGAGCGCACCCAACCCCTTCGCGCTGAAGCCGCCATCGGCCTCCACGGGGATGCCCCTGGCGACCGCGGCCGCCAGCGTGGGGGACCCGGGCTCGCCGAGCACGGCCGAGCCGTGCCCCTGGCGTGCCATCTCCGCCGCCAGGTCCACCGCGTACTGGGCCTCGGCGTTGTGCCAGCGGACGTGGGCCAGGTGAGAACGTTCACGAGGTCACCCCCTGCCACCCCTGCTGCGGCCCGAGAACTGCCCGTAGACCCTCGCCCGCCAGCAGGAGCGGTGGATCCACATCCGCGTCCGAAGCCACCACCCGCCCCTCGCCCGGGGCTCGAAGCGACCGACCAGGAAGCCCGGTGCGCCCGCCGGGTTGGGGCCCCGGTCCAGGGTGTACACCCGCCGGATCCCGACCTGGCGGGCGCACTCCAGGGTCACGGCGTCGTACTCCCCCCAGGGAAGGCACAACTCGTCCCGGGTCCCCCCGAGTTCCCTCTCCAGTTCCTCCCGCGCCCGGGCCAGGTCCTCCACGGTCCGCCGACGCCGCTGCTCGTCGCTCTCCCACCGCCCGGGCCGGGCCCGGGTCGGCCGACGGGACGAGGCCTCCGCGGCGAGTTCCCGCTGCGTCCGCTCGGCCCCGCGCTCGGCCACGTAGGCCGCCCCGCCCCGTCGCGCGAGCCAGTTGGCCAGATGGTCCCGCAGGCCGGGATCGTCGCGGTAGATCCGGTGCGCCAACGCCGAGCCCCGCCGGTACACCGGGATGCCGAGCCGGTCGTCCCCCCCGCTGCACTCCGGAAGCGACCAGTGGCCCGGCCGCCCCGGACCCAGGTGGAAGCCGCGGATCTCGTCTCCCACCCAGGCCGCCGCGTGGGAATGGGAGTGGGACTGCACCGTCACCAGCCCGGAGGCTTCCAGCGCGCGAAGCTCGCTCCACCGGAGGAAGGCCGGGTGCGGCCCGCCCCCCGCGACCGCCTCCCGGTGGGCGCGGGTCCCCGAGCCGCGGAACGGTTCCGCGTCCCGCACCCGCGGCCCCCCGCCCCCGGTCCGGGAAGGGATCGCGAACACCGCCGCGCGGAACCGGAATTCCTCGAGGAGTTCCGCAACCCTCGTCCACACCTCGGCGAAGCCGTCGTCGAAGGTCAGCAGGAAGCCCTTCACCGGCGAATCGAGCTCGGCGAGGCCGAGGCTCGGGAGACCCGACCGCGCCAGCGCGCGCAGGTGCTCCCGGAACCGCTCGGGCGTGATCCGCTCCCGTGGCCCCACCCGGTGGTACGCGAGAACGGGAATGCTGGCAGGCACGGCTATTCGCCCCGTCCCGCCAGGGCGGAGACACACCACGCCCTGCCGCCGCTGCGGCCGCCCCGGGAGCACAGCCGACGCTCAGGGCCGCTCCTCTCCCGGGAGCGCACGGCATCGCCCCCCCACGCCGAGGTCACCTCGCCTCCCACCGCTCTCACGGTTCCACCGCCCGACGAAAGATGCGCTCCATGGCATCGAGATGACGTCCCCAGTCGCAGTCGGCCGCGGTCCGCCGTGCGGCCCTTCGCCCCGCTTCGCCCTGCGCCAGGAGTTCCCGCGCGGCGGCCACGAGGCCACGCGCCCCGTCCTCGAAGCGGACGGCCGTGCCTCCCGTCCCCGGCCCCAGGATGTCCGCCGCTCCGTTGCGGTCGGTGGTCACCGTTGGGGTCCCGCATGCCATCGCCTCCAGGCACACGTTCGCGAAGGGATCGTAGCGCGTGGGATGCAGCAGGAGATCCGCCGCCGCATAGAATGGCTTGAGATCTTCCTGACGGCCGACGAAGTGGACCCGCTCCCCGACGCCGAGATCCCGGGCTCGACGGCGGAATGTCTCCGGATTCCCGCCACCGGCCACCACCAGGTGGGCGGATTCGTCGAACAACCCCAGCGCGTCCAACGCCAGATCGAGTCCCTTGAGCTTGAAGTTGTGCCCGACGAAGAGCAGGAGCGCGGCGCCGTGACGCATCCCGATCCGGGCACCCACGGCAGCCCTGGCCGCTTCCCGCTCCGGACCGCTCTCCAACCTCACTCCGTTCGGGACGATCTCCACGCGATCCGCTACCCCGGGATAGTAGAGGGTCACCTCCGCGGCCACCTGCTCGGAGGGACAGACCACGGCCTTGAGGCGAGGCGAAGAGAACAGCCGATCCTCGATCGCCGTTGCGATTCGGTCGTACCATCCGCCTTCCGGGGTCCCGGTGCGGGCGAGGTATCCGCGGTGAACGCCTCCGCCCGCCCGATGTACCGTCTGGCACGTCGTCTTCGCCGACCCCAGCACGACATCGAAGCGTTCCCGGTGAAACCGCCGGTCGGCGGCCCTCCAGAAACTATAGGTCTTCAACGCCCTTCCGAGGGACAGCGCCGGTACTCTGTGGAAGAGGACGCTGCGCGGCACGGCAGGGGCGGACCTCCCGAAGAGATGGACCTCGTGACCACGGGAAGCCAGTCCTTCCGCGACGTCGAGCGCGTATCGTTCCGCGCCTCCGCCCGAGTCGAACCTCGGATGGACCACCGCGATCCTCACGATGTCCGCCAGTCCAGGGTCTGCCGCGTCCACTCGAGCAACTCGCCGAATACGGTTTCCGAATCGAGATCGGTCAGGCAGGCGTAGTCGCGCACGCACGGGCCCCCTTTGCAGGGCTGACACTCGAGCCCCAGGGCGATGTGGGAGTGTTCGGCGCTCGGGTGGGTCCATCCCGGACTCGTCGAACCGAGGATGGTGAACGTGGGGGTGCCAACGGCCACCGCGATGTGGCGCGGGGCGGAACAGTTTCCGAGGTGAAGGTCGACCGAAGCCAGGAGCGCTGCCAACTGCCGCAGATCCGTGGAAGGAGCCAGCCGGGCCTTCCCCTCCGACCGATCTACGACTTCCCGCGCCTCGGCCTCCTCTCCGGGCCCCCACAACACGATCGGAAGCCAGCCCCGCTCCCCCATCCGCCGGGACAACTCCGCGTAGTTCTGGAGCGGCCAGCGCCTCGCGATCCTCCGGTGCGTCGGATCCACCGTGACCAGCGGTCCGTCCGCCCCGTCCCGCAGCCGATCCGCAAGCTCTCTTCCCCGAACGAGTTCCGCGTTCGAGAGGAAGATCTCCGGACGGTCGCGCTCGCTCCGAATACCGAGAGGGCCGAGCAGGCCCCTCTTGTACTCCACCGCATACCGTCCCTCCCGGGGAACCCGGTGCGAGTACAGGAGTCCCCGGAGCCGGGCACGGTAGGATACCCGGACCCGCGCTCCGGATAGGAAACTGAGGAGGGCGGACCGGGGATTCCCCATGAAGTCCAGGACCGCGTCGAAGCACCGGCGCTGGAGGTCTCTCCCGAATCGGAGGACCTGCCACCATGGAGCCCCCCGTTGGCTGACGATCACCTCGTCGATGAAGGGGTTCCCCTCCAGGAGCCGGTGGCTCGGGGACTCGGTGAGGAACGACACGTGGCACCCGGGACGCTCCTCCTTGAGGATGCGGGGGATCGGCGTCGTGAGGACGACGTCGCCGATCTGGCGGAGCTGGACGACGAGGTAGCGGGGGGCGCTCACGGGGCCAGGACCTCGCGGTACACCCGGAGCGTCCTGGTCACTTTGGCCTCGACCGAGAACTCCGACGCCGCCCGCTCCCTCCCGGCGGCACCCCAGCGGGCGGCTCGCCCGGGGTTGCCGAGGACCTCCAGGACGGCCCCCGCGAGGGCGTTGGCATCCCCCGGCGCCACGACCCGGCCCGTGGCTCCGTCCACGATCACCTCGGCGATCCCTCCCGTGTCGGCCCCGACCGTCGGCAACCCCAGGCTCATCGCCTCCAGAAGCACGTTCGGGCAGGACTCCATGCCCACCGAGGGGATCACGAAGAGGGAGAAGATCTCCATGATCCGCACCGCGTCCGTCCGGTACCCCGGCAGGCAAAACGCGCGCTCGACCCCCAGCTCCCGCAGGCGGTGCGAAAACCGCTCCACACCGGCCCCCACCAGGACGAAGCGCGCGTCCGGGCACCCCGCCAGGATCCGAGCGGCCGCCTCCACCAGGAACTGGAACCCTTTCTCGGGCCTCCCTCCCCCGACGGCACCCACCACCGGGCCGGCGCCCGTCAACCGGAGCTCCTCCCGCAAGCCAGGGAGAAGGCCCTCGTCCTCGCGCCGGGAGGGAGCGTGCACGGCGTTGTACACCACGTGGATCTTCTCGCCGGGGATGCCGCTGCGTTCCAACACCGTTCGCACCGTTCGGGAGTTGGACACGACCGCCGCGGTGCGACGGCTGCGGAACTTGGCGGGGAACTTGGGACGGAAGAGCACACCCCGGTTGGCCACCACGGGCGGGAATCGACCCCCGAAGGTCGCCAGCACGGCCACGTTGTGCCCCTTCGTGTGGTGGGAGTGCACGAGGTCCGCTCCCGCCTCCCGCACGATCTCCCGCAGGCGCCGGGAGGCCTTCCATTGCCCCACCAGGTTCCCGAACGCGAGCGGTCTCACCTCGAGTCCCTGGGCCTCCGCCCGGGCGCACACCGCCGACCCCGGCGGAGCGCAGAACACCACCCGGTGCCCCGCGCCGCCGAGTCCCCCGGCCAGGAGGAGTGCCTGGCGGGCTCCCCCGCTCAGGGTCTCGGCGTTCGTGAGGTGCACCACGCACAGGCGGCACCCCGCCGTCACGGACCCCACCGGGCCGCGGCTTCCCGTCAAGGCCCCCTCTCCGGACGGCTGCTCAGAGCGTCCCCAGCACGCGATCCACCTCCTCGGTCCCGAAGCCGGCGACGACGAGGATCCGCCGGATGCGATACGGGCTCGACCGCCACCCGTTCGGCCCACCGCCCCCCAGGGAAAGGCTTTCGTATCCGGCCGCCTTCACGGCACGGCGCAGAGCCGGCGTCACACGGTTGTACGGGGCGGAGAAGTGCCGCACCGGCGTGCCCAGTTCGGCCTCGATCTCGCGCCTCGCCCCGGCCACCTCCTCCCGGAGCTCCGCCCGCCCGAGCCGGCGCGCGCTCCGGTGGCTTCGCCCGTGAGCTCCGACCTCCCAACCCGGAAGGGACTGCAGTTCCCGCAACTCCTCCCACCCGAGGAGTCCCGAGTAACGCTCCTCGGCGGGCACCGGAACGGCTCCGCTCGCCCAACCCGACACGACGAAGACCGCGGCCGGAACGTTCCGGGCGCAGAGCACCTCGGCCCCGTGGTGCAGGACCCCCGCCCTCGCGTCGTCGAAGTGGACGCAGAGCGCCTTCGGCGGAAGCCTGCCCTCACCCCGCATGGCGGCCACGGCCTCCCCCGTGGAGACGAAGGTCCCCCCTCCGTCCCGCAGGAGATCGAGCTGGAACGACAACTGCTCGGGGCGCGTCACCCACTTCCCGTCGCCGTGGCCGATCTCGTGGTACGTGAGAACCGCGAAGACCGCTCTCGAGAACATCGCCTCCCCGCCGGGCACCGCCCGTCACTCGTGGGTCGCCCTGGGATGTCCGTCGAGGCCGCGAGGACACCGGTGTTCCCCGCTCCTCTTGTACCTCGCCTTGAGCTCCGTCTGCCACGCCACGTTGGCCTTCTTGTCCTCGGAGGCTTCGTGCCACAGGTGGAAGTTGACGGCTGCGTGCACCGCGGACACAGGCCGAACGCCACGGTTTCGCAGGCGCACCCCCAGTTCGAGGTCCTCCTTGCCCCACCCCACGAAGTCCTCGTTGAACCCGTTGACCGCCTCGAAGTCCCCTCTCCAGCAGGAGAAATTCCCACCCCACAGTTCGAGGTTCCGCTTCCAGCGACGCACCCGGCGGAAGAGCGCCCCGCCCCCGAGGTACAGCCCGAACTCCATCTTCCTCGACCGACCCAGGATCCCGTCGAGCACCTTCCCCCAGGTCAGACGCTGCGCCCTCCCGCTTCGCACGGCGTCCACGGAGACCTTCGCCGACAACTGCCGGCCCAAGCGGGGCGTTCGCCCCACGAGGAAACTGCCGGGCGCCGCCTGGCGCCGGTGCTGCTCGACGAACCGGGGGTGCGCGATGCAGTCCCCGTCCGTGAAGATGAGGTACGCCCCCTTCGAGAGGGAGACGGCCTCGTTCAGGGCCGCCGCCTTGCGGAAGCCCTCGTGGGGTTGCCAGGCGTGGCGCACCGGGAAGGCCGCCGCCCGCGCGAACTCCCGCACGACCTGCGCCGTGGGCTCGCCCGAGCCGTCGTCGGCGACGACGAGTTCGAAGTCCTTCCGGGACTGGGTGTCGAAGGACCAGAGGCAAAGCGCGAGGTAGGCCGGCCGGTCGTAGGTGGAGACGATCACCGTCGCGTCAGCCACGACCGCGCTCCCCGAGGGGAGATGGAACCTGGGAGGGGTCCTCGACCGGGACTCGACTCCCCAGGAACCCTTCCAGGGCGGCCAGGACGTTCGCCGGTGGCAGTTCCGCGAGGCAGGCGTGATGGCCTCGGGGACACCGCTCTCCTCCGTGCACGCTGCACGGGCGGCACGGGAGCTCCCTCTCCAGGACCACGTCCCTGTCTCCCATCGGCCGGAATCCGAAGGCCGGAACCGTCGGCCCGAACAGGGCGACCACCGGGGTGCCCACCGACGTCGAGAGGTGCATCGGGGCCGAGTCGTTCGTGACCAGGACGCTGCACCGCTCGAGGACCGCCGCCGTTTCGAGCGGCGGCGTCCGACCCGCGAGATTGAGACACCCTCCGGAGGCCTGCGCCCCGATCGCTTCGCACAG